>NZ_JBFHGC010000470.1:0-2302 GCF_041583315.1 Ilyobacter sp.
AAGAGTTCTAATTATTTTTTTCCAGATGACCAGTATGGTATCTCTATACTATCAAAAGAAATTCACCTGGATAAGATCTTGGAAAGAGAAAATATTAAAGACATAATAATAACAGAAAAGGACAGAGCTCTTTTAGATTTAGAGAATGTCTGATTAATTATTTTGGTTTTTACTTATTTTATAATAATGGTTTTCGAAGGTAGGGGTGAGTATGCAGAATGAAAAACTGATAAGCGTCATAATACCTTTTTATAATATAGGGGAATTTGTAAAAAAAACTATAAATAGTCTCGATTCACAAACCTACAGAAATTTTGAAGTTATATTTGTAAACGATGCATCTACAGATAATAGTTTACAAATAATAGAAGAATCTTTAAAAAAAGTGACCTTTGACCACAAAATTATAAACAGAGAAAAAAATGGTGGTCCTAGCCCGTCCAGAAATATAGGGTTAAAAGAAGCCAGGGGAGAATATATCTATTTTTTAGACTCTGATGACTTTCTTTATAAAAATGCCTTTGAAGAATCAATAAACCTTTTTGAAAGAGAAGATCCAGACATTGTATTTTTTAAATTTAAAAAAGTAGATGAAAATGGTAAAACAGTCCAGAATTATAATGATATATTCAAAGATGTAAAGAAAATAGAAAAAAACAGGGATATCCTTATTAAATATATAAATTTAGAAATATTTTTATATACCTGTAGTGTTATATACAAAAAAAAGGTATTAAATAATATATTTTATAATGAAAACAATGAAACTCATTATTATGTTGAGGATCAAGACTTCTGTATAAGAGCCTTGTTAAATTCCAATAAAATTGGATACATTAACTCTGAACTGGTCCAGTATTTCAAAAGAAAAGGGTCAATTATGAACGGCAAGTTTAATATAAGAAGACTGAATAAAATCAGACTTTTCGATACTTTATATAATGAGTATAAAACAAAAGACCAAGAACTAAGTAATGTATTCCTAAAAAGAAGGTCAAAAGAGATTCTATGGGTTATCAGATCTTACATTAAAAATGAAACCGATCAAAATTCAAATCAGATGAAAAAATATATAAAAGAAAATATTCTTACTACTGAGATAACATCTTACTTAGAATGGAAATATTCAAAGAAATTAAATATAAAAAATATAATTCAGATTTTTTTACTCAGGTATTTTCCAGGTTGTTTTATAAATCTGGCTAAGTTATTGTAGTTATTATATATGAGGATCACAAAAGAACTTATAGGGAGGACATAGATGAATTACAACATAGTTATTTTAGGGGCTGGAATATCAGGAATATCTGCATCCTATCACTTAAAGGAAAAGGGCGTGGATTCCGTTATATTTGAAAAAAACTCCTCTTGGGGTGGTATGCTTGATAACTTTGAAATTAACGGGTTCAGATTTGACAGATTTGTACATCTATCTTTTGCAATAGACAACCATGTGAAAGAGATCTTTGCAAAATCAACAGATTTTTATACTCACGTGCCTGATCCTTTTAACTATTACAAAGGTTATTGGCTGAAACATCCAGCTCAAAACAATCTTTATCCTCTGCCAGATGAGGAAAAAGAAAAAATACTTAATGATTTTAAAAAAAGAAAAATAAAAAATATGGATGAAATAAGAGACTACGAAGAGTGGCTCAGAATGCAGTTTGGAGATTATTTTGCAGAAAATTTCCCAATTACTTATACAAAAAAATACTGGACTGTAGAGGCTAGGAAACTCGAGACAAAATGGGTGGGTAAGAGAATCTATATTCCTTCTATAGAGGAGATCGAGCAAGGTTGTAAAACAACTGAAACCCCTGTTACATACTATGCTAAAGAGATGAGATATCCAAAAAAAGGAGGATATAAATCTTTTCTTACTAGTATGGTGAAAGGACTCGATATCAGACAAAATAAAAAAGCAATAAAAATCAATTTAAAAAAACGTAAAATTTATTTTTCCGACGGGACACAGTGCAAGTATAAAAAACTGGTTTCAAGCCTTCCTCTGCCAGAAATTTGCAGAATTATAGAAGATGCCCCAAAAGAAGTTGTAGAGGCATCTGAAAAACTTTTATGTACCTCTGGATATCTTGTTTCTCTGGGCTTTAACAAACCTGATATTCCTAAGAATCTGTGGTTTTATATTTATGATGAGAATATCCTCAGCGCAAGAGTCTATTCCCCAAGCTTAAAATCACCTGAAAATGCCCCTGAAGGTTGCAGCTCTCTCCAGGCAGAAATATATTTTTCAAAAGAAAGCGAAATCAACCTTTCTGAAGAAAAAATTCTAAAGCAT
>NZ_JBFHGC010000471.1:0-2281 GCF_041583315.1 Ilyobacter sp.
ATCAGCGAACCTGCAAAGACTGAGAAAAGAGCAGTCAGATATCCGAACCTGTAGGTGGTCAGTGCCCTAGCCCTTATTATCCTGCCGTTTTCCCTTAGCACTCCTGCCACTATCCTGTCACCTACAGAGTAATATTCATCATACTCCCTGTCACCATTTAGTCTGTTCATTGCCTCTATAGTTTTCCCCTTGTCTTCTCCGCCTATTATTTTCAGGGTAAGCCTCTGCTCCCCCACAGTTCCTACACCTCTTTTTACAAGCTTCGAATTATCAATCCTCAGCACTTCTCCAACAATTTCGTTGTCTTTCCTCATAGAAAGACTGCCTATGTAGGATATCATTATTATAAATGAAACCAGTAACAGTAAAAGTGCTGATTTTTTCTTCAATTTAATTCCCCCCTAATCTACTATATCCATCAAAATTCTTCCTATCTCAGTATTGTCCTTGAACCCCTGGAAGATTTCTGCTTTTTCACCTATTGCAGACAGCGGTATCTGAGTAGCCGAGTGTGCAAAAGTTGTAAACATAACATTTGCTCTCATATCCATAACATGTGCCACTGCTATAGCCGTCGGAGTATATCCTCCGTAAGTTTTACCTACGTCTACTCCAGAATCTTCTAAATTCATAGATTTCTCTATAAGGCTCTTCTCTTTTTCTGTAAGGTTGTTAAGCCCCATCTTCTCTCCGATAAAATTGAAATAAGCTTCTCTGTTGCCCTTGTAAACTTTCTGAAGTGTATCTTCTACTGAAATTTTTACATTTTCCAGAGATTTAAGGTTTAAGAAGTAATTTTTACCGTACCCCATTCCCAATCCTCCAGTTTCATGGTCTCCAACTACAAGGATAAGAGTGTCCTTAGGGTGCTTTTGATAGAAATCATAAGCCTTTTCTACTGCCTTATTAAAGGCAAGAGTATCATTTATAACTGAGGCTGCATCGTTGGCATGGGCGGCGTGATCTATTCTTCCTGCCTCTACCATCATAAAGAAACCTTTCTTGTTTTTGCTCAGTACCTCTATCCCCTTTTCTGTCATATCAGCAAGAGAAGGAACCTTTGATCCCGAGTTTACCCTGTCAACCTCGTAGGGCATGTGAGACTTTGTAAATGCTGCAAAAACTTTTTGGTCTTTACTAGCTTTTAGGTTCATAAATTCATCACTCGAATCTTCCCCTATAAAGACATTGTAACCTAGTTTGTGGAACTCCCCGGCGATATCCCTGTCATCTTTTCTCTTAGATCCTTTTTTATCCTGTGAAATAAAGTACCTGTAACCTCCGCCTGCAAAAAAGTCTACATTGCTCTCAAGGAAATCCTCTGCAATCTCACTTTCGTTGTCTCTGCTTACATTATTTGATGCAAAAACCGCAGGTGTGGCATGTGTCAGTCTAGTAGTTGATATGAGTCCTGTTTTCATACCGCTCTTTTCTGCAGCATCAACTATTGAGTCAAGCTTTTTACCGTCTGAAAGAACCGATATCATACCGTTGTTAGTCTTGTATCCAGTGGCAAGAGCCGTCCCTGCTGCTGCCGAATCAGTTACCAGGCTGTCCATAGAATGCGTAGTGTTTATACCTGCTACCGGAAGCCTGTTTATAAGCAAGCTATAGTCCTTGTCCCCTGTTGTTTCCTGTACATAGTATTCTGCCATCTGCCTCTGTGAAGAAGCCATACCGTCACCGATAAACATAAATACATACTTCGGTGCAGAATAAGTCAGCACCGTTACCAAAAGATACAAGAACAGCCCAGTTATTTTCTTTTTCATTTTTTTGTTTTCCCCCTTTAAATTTATTTCTTTGTTCGTTACGAAAATAGTATACACCTTAAATGTTGTATCTATATTAACGTAGGGTAAAATTAGAGTAAACATAAACTGGTTAAAGTTTATACTGATGTTTTATTTTATTTCTAAATAGTATATAATCTAAGAATATATAGATTTTTTATCTTGACTCACTTGTTTGGATAAAAAGAGACATATTTACTTTAATAATAAAGGGGGCATTTACATTGAATAAAAAAATAGGATTCATAGGTTGCGGAAACATGGGCGAGGCCATCTTGGGTGGTATCTTATCATCTGGTCTTCTCAAAGGGGAAAATATCTGGGTGTCTGAACTGAGTACTGACAGATTAGAGGAACTTTCAGAAAAATATGGTGTAAACACTACTACTGACGGAAAAGAGGTAGTAAAAAACACCGACATCTTCATACTAGCAGTAAAACCAAATATTTATCCTGTGGTTCTTGAGGATATCAAGAATCTCATAGAC
>NZ_JBFHGC010000472.1:0-2279 GCF_041583315.1 Ilyobacter sp.
ATATCTGAAAGTGCCAGAACAGGTGCGTCATTTATACCATCTCCTACGAATATCACAGAGCCCTTTACACTCTCTTTTATTCTTTGGAAATGCTCGACCTTTTCATTGGGCAGAAGTTCTGAATGAACCTCGGTTATGCCTATCTCTTTTCCGATACTTTCTGCCACCATTTTCCTGTCGCCAGTAAGCATATAGGATTTTATACCTATCTCTTTCAGCTGTTCTACAGCCAGGGCAGAATCTTTTTTGATCTCATCTGATATGAGAATATACCCTGCATAGAGATCATTTTTGGCTACGTAGACAATTGTTCCCAGAAGATCAGCTTCCTCAAAATCTATGGAATATTTCTTCAAAAGTTTTCCGTTTCCTGTCAGAATTTTATCTTTTTTATAATGAGCCTCTATACCATATCCTTCCAGCTCACGATGATCCTCTATCTGATCCCCTTTTATCTCTTTTTTAAAGGCCTCCTTTATGCATTCTGCTATGGGATGGTTGGAGTACCATTCTGCAGCTGCAGCCAGCTCTAAGAGCTCCTCCTGGTTTCCGTTTACAGACATAATATCTGTGACCTTGAATTTTCCCAGTGTTAGGGTACCTGTTTTGTCAAAAACGACGGCTTTTACATTATTTAATTCTTCTAAGTAGTTTCCGCCTTTTACAAGAACCCCTCTTTTAGATGCAGCTCCTATCCCGCTGAAAAAACTCAAAGGAATAGAAACAACTAATGCACAGGGGCACGAGATTACCAAAAATATAAGAGCTCTGTAGAACCATGTGGAAAAGTCTCCGACAAAAATAGGTGGTATGAAGGCTATGGCAAGGGCTGAAATTACAACTACCGGGGTGTAAAATTTTGCAAATTTTGTAATAAATTTTTCAGACTTAGCTTTTTTAGAGCTTGCATTTTCAACCATTTCAAGTATTTTTGACACTGTTGAGTGAGAAAAATCCTTGAGAACTTTTATTTCAAGAGTTCCGTTTCTGTTTACACTTCCGCTTAAAATTTTCTCTCCTGGAGCGACATCCTTTGGAAGAGACTCTCCGGTGAGGGCAGATACATCTATTGCAGAGCTTCCTTTTATGACTTCTCCGTCTAGCGGTACTTTTTCTCCTGGTTTTACAAGGATGATGTCCCCTATATTTACATTTTCAGGGGATACTTTTTCAAATTTCCCGCTGGAACTTTTCAGATTGGCATAGTCAGGTCTTATATCCATAAGGCTCTCTATTGATTTCCTGGAACTTTCCACGGCTCGATCCTGGAAATATTCTCCGATTTTATAAAATAGCATAACTCCCACAGCTTCGGAAGATTCTCCGATGGCAAAGGCACCAAAGGTGGCTATTGTCATGAGAAAGTTCTCATCCATAAAATTTCCTCTTTTGAAATTCTTAAATGAATTTAATACTATATCTCCCCCTACCAGGGTGTAGGCGATAAGCATTAAAAATATTTTGAACATGGGAATGTTTTTCATAAATAGCCCGGAGATAAACAATCCGCCCCCTACCAATAGAAACAAAAGCTCTTTTTTCGCCATGGACCCCTGAAAGTGCTCGTGCTCATGATCGTGATAGACCATTTCCGGGTGTTCATATTTTACCTCTACATGAGGTTCTAGGGATTTTACTATCTCTTCTACTTTCTGAAATATTTCCGTTTCCATATTTTTTTCTGAAATATTTAAATTTAAAATCTGCTGGGAAAAGTTCAGATTTGCAGTATCTACAAAGTCAAGCTTTGAGACCTGGCTCTCTATCTTTACTGCACATCCTGCACAGTTTAATCCTGAAAGTTTTATTTTCATAGCTTTTGATTTCTCTTTTATATCTTCAAAATAGGTACCAGGCTCTATGCTGTCAGCCACTTTATTTATCCGGTCCAGAAAATCTCCGGTATTTTTGTCTGGGATTTTAACAGTTATTTTTTTCTTCATAAAATTCAGATGTACATCTTCGGCTTCTTCTATAGATGAGATAGCTTCTTCTATCTTGGCTGCACATCCAGCACAGTGAAGGTTTCTTATGAGGTATTCTTTTTTTGTGTAATCCAATTTAATCACTCCCGTTATGTGAATATCTGTTCATATGTATTCTATATCTTTATTTTTTGTTTGTCAATTTTATTTTAATTATACGGCATTAAGCACCTGTTTCCCCTATACATAAACGGAAATAATTTATCTTTACCTGTCCTTGACAGACTGCACGTATGGGATTATTAAGCCTGTATTATTCATAAATTGTTTTTATTTCTTTTAGTTCGCTAAAAA
>NZ_JBFHGC010000473.1:0-2267 GCF_041583315.1 Ilyobacter sp.
CAGGATGAAATACAGCAAAATTTTCAGGTTTAAAATTTTTTATTTTAACTAAACTTGTAGCGATAGCATCTCCCATAACTAGAGCAGCGGTTGTAGAAGAAGTCGGGGCCAAATTCATAGGACAAGTTTCTTTTTCAATGCCAATATCAAGAACTAAGTTAGAATTTTTAGCTAGTTTTGAAGTTATATTTCCAGTCATAGCAATTATTTTACATCCTATTTTTTTTATAGATGGAATTATCGACAGTACCTCGTCGCTGTTTCCGCTGTTTGATATTGCTATTACAACATCTTCAGGGTGTATCATCCCCAGATCTCCATGGAGACCCTCGGCTGAATTCATAAATACAGAATGTGTCCCTGTAGAAGCAAAGGTAGCAGCCATTTTTTTTCCTATAAGGCCTGATTTACCTATTCCCGTTATGACAACCTTTCCTTTTGAAGCCAGTATTATATTTACTGCCTTTTCCATTTCATGGGAGAGTCTGTCTCTGACCTTCTTCAGCTCTTCGATTTCTATATCAAATATCTCTTTTGCGTAATTTATGATGTCCATAAAACCTCCTTATTCTGTTCTCACAGTATACCATTTTACTCTTTACTTTGAAAAATATTATTGTAAAAAAATAAAAAACCCCGAAAAAACGGGGCTTAAAATTAATTTTTCTTTACTATATCGTCAATTTCTATGGCAACCTTTAAAATTTCCTCTAGGTCCTCTAATTTCAACATGTTCGGACCATCACAAGGAGCATTATCAGGATCCTCATGTACCTCTGCAAATATTGCATCTACTCCCACAGCAAGGGCTGCTCTCATTAAAGGAAATACATATTCTCTGTTTCCACCTGTACATGTTCCTTGACCTCCAGGAATCTGAACAGAGTGAGTTGCATCAAAAACCACAGGATATCCAAATTTTCTCATTTCAAGAAACGATCTCATATCTACAACAAAGTTATTATAACCAAAAGTCGTACCTCTCTCACACAAAAGAAGTTTATCATTCCCAACCTCTTCAAACTTGGTAACTATATTCTTGGCATCCCAAGGAGCAAGAAACTGTCCTTTTTTGACATTTACCGGAAGTCCTGTTTCTGCAGCTGCCACTATAAGGTCAGTCTGTCTGCAAAGAAATGCCGGGATCTGAAGCATATCTACAAACTTAGACGCCTCAGCTGCCTGCCAAGGTTCATGAATATCTGTAATTACAGGTACCCCCACCTCTTCTCTTACCTTTTTCAAGATATTTAGACCCTCTTTCATCCCTATTCCCCTTGCAGAGAATACCGATGACCTATTGGCCTTGTCATAAGATGACTTGAATATGTAGTTAATCCCCAATCTATCACATATATCCTTTATTTTCTTGGCGACTCTCAAACTCATCTCTTCACTCTCTATGGCACACGGACCTGCAATGAGAGTAAATCTGTTTTTACCACCAATTTCAAACTTATTTCCTATCTTTATTTTTTTAACTTCATTTATAATTGACATTTTTCATCTCCATTTCATTTTTTTATTGCATATAAGGTTAAAATTTAATTTTATTTTTAATATACTTCAGAGCTACTTCTTTATCATCAAAATGTATTTTTTCTCTGCCTATTATCTGATAGTCTTCATGCCCTTTTCCTGCGATAAGCACAATATCATTTTTTCTGGCTATACCTATAGCCTTTTCTATGGCTTTTTCCCTGTCTATCTCTACAAAACTATGTTTATGGCTGCTAAGACCACTCGAGACCTCTTCCAGTATTTTATTAGGATCTTCTGTCCTGGGATTGTCTGATGTCACTATCACTATATCACTTAGTTTTTCTGCAGTCTCAGCCATGGGCTTTCTTTTGCTGGGGTCCCTGTCACCTCCGCAACCAAATACAGTTATGATCTTTTCCATCTTAATCTCATTGAGGGCACTCAAAATATTTTCCAGTGCATCAGCAGTATGGGCGTAGTCCACCACCACCATAAACTCCTGCCCCCCTTCTACACACTCAAATCTTCCAGGGGCACTTTCTAAATTACCCAATTTATCTGCTATCTCTTTCATAGGCAAGCCCAGATTTATGGATACCCCCACAGCTGCCAGGAGATTATATACATTGAATTTCCCCTGAAGTTTTATCTCTATCTCTCTTTCAAACTTTTCAAATGAAAGTTTTATTTTCTGAGTTTTTAAAGTCCGGCCCATCATATCTGCCTTTAAACTACCTGAGTTTATCCCGTAGGATATCCCTCCAAACTCTTGAAAAAGTCTCTTC
>NZ_JBFHGC010000474.1:0-2264 GCF_041583315.1 Ilyobacter sp.
CCTAAAAAAATTCTTTTTAAAGTTATGTTTTGACACTTTTTAGGGGTATCTTTATTTTTAGTTATTTATCCGGACCTGTAAATAAAACATGGTAAAAATGATCTTGCTATCACTATGAAATTGGAGGTTATTATGTATTTTGGTGTAGATTACTACCCTGAACACTGGGATATAGATCTTATAGACAGCGACCTGAAAAGAATGAAAGAGATGGGGGTAAACATCGTAAGAATCGGTGAATTTGCCTGGCATCTAATGGAAAAAGAAGAGGGGAAGTACGACTTTTCATTTTTTGACATGGTTATAGAAAAACTTAATCAGAATGAACTGAAGGTAATGTTTGGGACTCCTACTGCAACCTTCCCTGCATGGCTGGCTAAAAAATATCCAAGCATACTGTCTAAGGATGAAAATCTAATGGTCAGAAGCTTCGGAGGAAGAAGACAGTACTGCTATAACTCGGACATTTACTGGGAATATTCTGAAAAGATTGTAAAAAAACTGATATCCCACTATAAAGATGAAAAAAGCATAATATCCTGGCAGGTGGATAATGAATTCGGGCACGAGGGAAGCGATATGTGTTTTTGTGAGCAGTGCCAGGAAAAATTCAGGGTTTTCTTGAAGAAAAAGTATGAAACGACAGAAAATCTGAATAAAACATACGGGACTATTTTCTGGGGACAAAGCTATAATGACTTTGACGAGATACCTGTGCCACTTAAAACAATAACCACCCACAATCCCAGCCTTCAGCTGGACTGGGCAAGGTTCAGATCTTATTCCCTCAATAATTATGCAAATGCTCAGGTAAGACTGGTGAGGGAGCTGAAAGGCGGACATCAGACAGTCACAACAAACCTGTCAGGAGGGTTCTTCAAAAAATTCTACGATCATGAGGAGAATACCAAAGAACTGGATTTTGTATCTTACGACAATTACCCTGTGTGGGGCGGGCTGAAAGAACCTGTATCACCTGCTGAGATAGCTATGACCTTGGATTTTATACGGGGACTTCAGGATAAGAATTTCTGGATAGTAGAGCAGCTCATGGGAGCCCAGGGACATAATGTAATAGGTTATCTTCCAAGACCTGACCAGGCAAAAATGTGGGCTTATCAGGCCTTTGCCCACGGGTGTGAAAATATGCTCTGGTTCAGATGGAGAGGGATGACAAAGGGAGCGGAGCAGTTCTGCTTTGGTATAATAGATCATGACAACAAAGACGGCAGAAAATACAACGAAGTAAAATCCTTTATAGAGGATATGTCTAAATATAAAAATGTGGTGGAAGCCCCTATACACTCAGATGTAGCTGTGGTCTACGACTTTGACAATGTCTGGTCCTGGAACTATCAGCAGCAGAGCCAGGAGTTTAATTTTACCGACGAACTTGTACGTCTCTACTCTCCTTTTTACCAACAGAATATAAATATCGATGTCATATCTGTAAACAAGGATTTTGTTAAGTATAAAGTGCTGATACTTCCTGTGATGCAGATAATCGATACAGACCTACAGGAAAAGCTGGACAGGTTTACAGAAGGCGGGGGAACGATAGTCTTCTCATACAGGGCAGGGATAAAAAATAAAGATAATAATATTCATTTCGGTAAGACGGCTCCGTGTCTTGTGAAAGATATGACAGGTATAGAGGTAGTGGAAATAGAGTCTCTGCAGAAGGGTCAGGAAGTAGAGATAACAGCCGTGGACGAAGATATCTCGGTGACTGGAAAGTGCAGTGTGTGGAGGGATATTATAAAGCCTGTAACGGCAAGACCTATTTACCGTTATAACGACAAATTTTATGATGAATATGCCTGCATAACTGTAAACAAGTATAAAAACGGAGAAGTTTATTATATCGGCGGAGGGGCGGATGAGGCTATTCTGGGAACATTAGCTTCTGAAATACTTTCAAAGAAAGATATAGAGTGCGTAAAATCCAAGAAAGACCTTGAAGTTTATCCGAGAAATATTAACGGGGAAAATTATGTATTTATAACCAACCATTCCAGTGAGGAAAAAGAATTTAAAAATATAAAACTGGCTTCTTATGAGAGCAGAATAGTAAAACTTTAAATGTAAAAAAATTTTTTTAAGATAGTGTACAGTATTATTGGAGTTTTGTCCCGGTGTTAGACTACATTTGGACAAAACTCCATATTTTTTTTGGATAAATTTGAAATGCTAGGTATAATAGTATATGTAGGGTTTGGGTTATATTGATTTTATTATGAGGTGGAAAAATGGAAAGAGGACGC
>NZ_JBFHGC010000475.1:0-2263 GCF_041583315.1 Ilyobacter sp.
TAGACATCTTTTTCAAGTCCTCTAAGTAGCTTTTTACCTCTTTGAAGTTCTTCCAGCTATATTCTAACCCTGCCATCTCCAAAGATAGTTTTACAGGCTCCTCATAGCCTTTTACAGATTGTTGGAACTCATATTCTTTCCTGGTAATATCGTAATCATAAACACTATCGATCACATTGTCTTTGTAAGTCTTTATCCTTGTAATAATATCCTTGGATCTTCTTATAAAATCTTTTTCATAATCCTTTGAAATAAGCTCTTCCAAGGCTGATTCCAGCTCTGTAACTGTAAACTGAAGTTTTCCCAAGAGTACGAAATCAGTGACTCTTGTATATTCCACATTTTCAAGTCTCGGGAAAAATCCTCTCACAGGTTCCAGGTTTATATTGCTGTCCTTGGAGATCTTTATACTGTGCTTTCTTTCCCATTCCATCAATTTTTTATCGATATAACTGTTTAGATGCGGTATCACAGGCTCTTTTTTATTGCTCAGGCTCAATTTGAAGTTTCTGATACGGGTCCTGTTCTTTTTCATGAATTCCATACTGGGGCCTATATTGACTTCTAGATCCTCTCTGCTAATCTCGTCTTTCAGCTGCTTGATGACAGTCTGCAAGACATCCCATGAGTGCCTGGGATAATGGGTAGCTATGTATACCATTTCTTCATAAGTGATATCCCATATCCCTCCTAGTATTACCGCATGAGTCACTGCCTCCCCTATAAGGGCGTCTATAAGTGAATGAGGTTCTATCCCGAAATATGTGTCCTTTACTATTTTGAGATGTTCTTTCTCTATTTTTCTGTTACTTTTCTTTCTCAGATTTCTTACTGCCTTCACGAGAATCGGCTTATGCCACTTCTCATTCCATTTTTCAAAAAGTTTTTCAATGTCGCCCTTTTCAGCTATCATTTTTTTTACATCAGAAGCGATAGCCTTTTCTGTCTGTTTTTTATTCATTTTCACACCTCGCAAACCAGTTTGTTGATATAGTCCAATCCCTTTTGAAACACTACAGTTTTTATATTGATACTGGTAGTCCCATTTGGCTTGGTGAACCTGCTCTCTACACATCTGAAATACCCTCTGTCGATATATTCCTGATAAGGCTGGTTGTTATTTTGTAGAACCTTTCTGTCCCTCAGAATTTTAAAGAGTTTATTTCTTCCTATCCCTTTATTGATTACCTTTGCCACAGTCCCTATATCTATTGTGTCTTTGCTATCGATGATCTCGTCGTAGAATTCCTCTTTGGGCTTCATTTCCAGGATCTTCTGTTCTTGCTCCTCTATTCTCTCCTGCTGTTCTGCAGCAAGTAGCAGAGCTTCACGAAATGTCTGAGGGACTCTTTTAGTTTCCTGCAATGTTCTTTCCATTTCATTGAACTTATTTATATAAGCTAACTTAAAATCGTTATTTCCCTGAATATTGAACATATAGAGAATAAAACCATCTTTAGTGAGAAGAAACTCTTTTCTCATTTGCCCGTTTCCAGCCTTGTATTCACTTTGGATAATTAACGCCCCCAAATCTGGGGAGGTTAAAATATTTTCCAAATCTCTCATTACGTGATCGTGTCTTCTCCCTAGTTCCTCAGCCACTACCCTGCTCGATATTACCAGTCCGTGATTTTTGTTGTTTTCGATTTTGATTAGTTCCATACGTACCTCCAGTTTTTAATTTCAATAAATCTACTTATTTCATAAAGTTAATAAAAAATGAAATAAGAAGATCTAAAAAATTAAAATATTAATCAAATTTCTGCGTTAAATAAGTCTTTCCGTTTATGATCTGCTTCTCTACGTTGCCTCTATTGCTGTGAGGGCTGTTTTCAAGCTTCTCAAAGGCATTATCAGCACTCATGGCTACACTTGCATAGTGAAACTTCAAAGCAATTGTAAGCTCCTCCATCTGTTTTTCTAATTCACTAATAGTCTTTAACTTTTCAGATATCGTTCTGACAGTGTCAGATGTCTCTAGAGTTTCTTTCTCTCTTCTTCCTAGGAATGCCTCAGCTAGTACGTCCTTTTAAATGTATTAAGTAACGTTGCTACAGCTAAAGTAATAGAATTTATTACTCAGAATTAGATTTTCCAAGAATTCTACATACGAGATCATTTATAGCATCAAATTCCTCTTCGCTCATATAACCATTGTCTTCAAGCAGGCTTGAAAATCTTTTACAGATATATATTGAAGCCTGCTCCTTTGTTTTTTTTGAAATCTCATCCAAACTCAAATTGTTATTATTCACCACTACCA
>NZ_JBFHGC010000476.1:0-2257 GCF_041583315.1 Ilyobacter sp.
AGTCGAAGAAGATGATCCCTAGCTAGCAGTTGTTGTATCAGATTTAGAAGAACTACCTGTACTGGAAGAAGTCGAAGAAGACGATCCCGAGCTAGCAGTAGAGCTATCAGAACTAGAAGAACTACCGGTTGTACCTTCTGATTCACTACTGGACGTGGTAGTACTGGTAGTACTCGACTTGTCCACACCTTTTGTTACAGAAAGAACAACAGTGTCACCTGTATTTTTGTCTATTATTGTCTCAGTCCAGGAAGCCTCTATACCCAATGTTAGGACTAAAAAAGACGCCAAAATTATAATTTTTTTATACATGATGATTCCCTCCCCATAAGCTTTCATTGGAATAAAAACAGATTATTTATCCCCTTATTCTGAGTTAATATAAAAATCCCTTCTAAAAATATAATCATTTTCAGAAGGGACCTATGAAATTTATTTTCTACCTCCAAAGATACTAAAGGTAAGAGGTCTGATTCCAGGATAGTATACTCTCTTTTGAAATGCCTTGACCCTTGTGAGGAGAAGGATGGAGTATAATCTAAAGAGAAAGGCAAGGATAAATATAACCTGGAGTCCAAAATATGCATCCCCAAAGAGAAAGACCACTCTTCCCTTAAGGAAAGAGGCGATAGTTCCTCCTAAAATAGCTCCGAACAGACCTGCTACTCCGGTAACTACCGCATGAGATGCTACAAAAGATTCCCGAGGTTCTCCTGCTACTTCCAGCAAAAGATTGAAGATAGAGAGATTTATTGCTGACCATGCTATTCCTGTACATATTCCGTCCATCATAAGGAGGCTCTTGTAGTTATTTTCATTCATAGTAAAATAAAATATCAGGACATAGGTAGATATCCATATCCCCCCGGAAAGAAGATTTTTATCCCCTATAGTCTTACTCAAGTATCCGCATACAGGAAAGGCAAAAAGTGCTATGAATCCGCTTAGCATAGTTATCTTTCCCAAGTATACATATTCTACTCCCAGGTTTGTTATTGCAAAGTAGTGAAAATAAGGTTTTGCAAATTCAACGGCAAAGTTCCAGAATCCAATGAAAATAAGGAAATTTTTGAAATTGCTGTTTTTTAAAGGGACTTTGAGATTAATGTGTACGCAGAGTCCTTCTCTCTCAGGTATTTCATGAAAAAAGAAGAGTATAAGAGTTATAATTCCCGCCAAGGACATTATACTGGTCAAGATGAGGACTCCTGTAGACCTGTCCAGATTATTTAATATTTTTGAATATGTGTAGTAAGAGCAGATACTGGTAATGGATATCAGTAGAAATCTTTTTGCAAAAAAAGCTCCTCTTTCACTTTTAGGTATAAGATCTCCCATGGCAGTGGTCCATATATTTGATGTGAGAGCCGTAAATATAGAATAAAAAAACACTACTGTTAGTAAAAGGTAGGCTGATGTTACTTTCAGTAAAATACCTATTGGAAGCAGAAGGATGGGAAGCCTGGCCAGTGCCACTGATATAATAAGGGCTTTTTTTCTGTTTTTTGAAATCTGACATATCTTCCCGCTGAATATCTGAAAAAACTGAGCCCCTATAGGGAGGGTGGCGATAATAGAGAGCTCTATAGGGGTACAGTTGAAGTACAGAGCCAGAGCCGTGAGAGGGAATCCCTGAATACCTATAAAAAGCATGTTGTAAATCATACCTTCAGCCAGATTAACCCTATGTTTTGTCATAACTTCACATCCTTTTATTAGTTGTTAATATAATATTTATTATGATAAATTATTTATATATAATAGTTCTCTTATGCATTCTGCAACATAATTCCACATAATATAGCACAACAAGTTTGAAAATTAAAGTAAAACATTTTTTATTATTTTTAATGGGTTATTTAAGTAGATTATTGAATTTATACAGATTCTGTTACTTTTCTCTTGAAAGAAAAGCACCCCAAGGTCATTTCCTCCCTTTGGTCAGGGCATAACCAAAAATCAAGGCCTGTGAAAAATCAGCTAAATAACCTTGAAAATCAATTAGCAATAAGGAAACTCAGAAAACAAGTTTCTGAGAACCAGAAAATATGCTCATATGACTCGTTATTTTTTGGCTACTCGCTTCGCTCAGACATCGATTTTTTCTAAAGATTTCTCTCAGTCATTCTTAACGCTTATTTTATCAATGGCCGAAAGATTCAAAAATTTTTTAGCGCGATAACTTAAAGAATAACAGTGCACATGCTTTTTATTTAGGCTAATATTATTCTTTTTGTCTTTTGAATTTTCAAGTCGC
>NZ_JBFHGC010000477.1:0-2254 GCF_041583315.1 Ilyobacter sp.
ACCACCAAAAGTTCCAAATAATACACTATTTATCTTTGGTATTATCATATCGGGAAGATAACCGATAAATGAAATTATACCTATAGAAAGACCTAAGATTGCATTATTAAGTCGACAATCTCCAAGAAGAGACCAGTATAAACCTCTTATAGCATAAAGCATTATAGCAAGTAAAATAAATAATGCAAAGAAAACTACTTTTGAAGCAGTGTAAGGCAGTACAGAGATTCCAATAAGTAACACAGAAGCAAATCCTACAGCCATTTTAAGTGTTTTTGCTTTGCCAATTTTATCAGCAATAAATCCACCACAAACTCCACCCACTGGACGCATCCATAGTATTATAGTTGTAACAAGACCCACCGTTACTGGATCGACTTCTAGATTAGTTTGTAAGAATCCCCCTACATAATACACAGTCCAGAATACTGTGTAACCCATAAATATTATAATTCCTAAGTTCCATACAAAACCATTGGAAAATACACTTTTGAAATCGTCAATTAAGTTACGTTTAGGAGCAATTTTATTTTTTTCTTTGTCTAAATTACTTTCATTATCTTTTAGAAAAATAGCTATCAAAGTAGATAAAACAAAAAGTGAGAAAGTATACATATATATTACTTTAACAAGAGCCTCTTTTTTTAATGCTATATCACTTGATTCACCTAGTACCGAAGAAAATATAGCAAAAGCAATCGTCGCAAGTAGAGCTTCTACAACACCTCTTCCACCATCGAGTATTCCAAAAAACCTTCCCTCTTCTTCTTTTGTAGACATTAATTTTACAATTTTAAGATGAGCTCCCCAAAATGTAAATACTGAGAAAAATCCCCAAATAGCAAAGATAATTTTAACACTGGTATAACTAGGTATTTGTGCAAACCAAAGTCCACCTAAACCAGAACCAAATAAAGATCCAACAATAAGTTTTTTTGGAGAAATTCTATCAGCTAACCAACCACTAGGAAAATATCCAATAACATATACTAATCCTAATGTACTATATATAGTGTTTAATTGTTCCGTTGTAATTCCAAAGACCTCTATCATTGTAACTTGATAATTAGTTCTAAGGTACATTAAAGCAAAAATCATGCCTGCTGCTAAAACTATAAGCATAAATTGAAAATATCTACTGGTATTATTTGTTTTCATAAGACCCCCTTTATTAAATTAAAAAATTGAATGCGCTACCTTTAAAACTTCATCTGTATGTTTTCTAACATTTTTTATAACCTTATTATTTATTTCATCATAGAATGAATAAAGGCTTTTATTTGGTTCAAATTGCTCTTTAATTCGAACCATATTTTCTATTGCTTCATCAAAGGAATCATAGATACCAAGATATTTAGTAGTACATATCGCAGCCCCTAGACAAGCACAACTTGTTGCTTCATTTCTCTTAACTGGTAAACCAAACATGTCAGCTATTATTTGCATCATTAGGTCACTTTTAGATCCACCACCTATTACTATGATATTATCGATCTCTGACTCTATCTCATCCAACATATCGTAGATATTATTTTTAATATTATATGATATAGCCTCTAAAATAGAACGATATATATGAGCATTAGTATGCCTGTGGTCAAATCCAAGCATAATTCCTTTTCTGAAATCATGAGATGAGGCGTTTAGCCAATCCAGTAAAGTTATTAAACCATCACTTCCTGGTGGAACTGTTCCTCCAATTTGGTTTAGATATTCTTCCTCAGAAATATTCAATTCTTTAGCCTTGTTCTTTACCTCGTCCCCCAAGATATTTTTATACCAACTTACAGTCCACATACCCCTTCTTATTCCTGTAGATTCATAGACATATTTAAAAGGTACACAGGCTAATGTAGGGAAAAAATTCTGGGCACCTTCAAAATATTCATCTCTTACAAGCATGGAAGATATAAAAGTTCCTAAAGAGATCATTATAGATTTATCTCCGTTAATACCTGATCCCAATGCTTCAACAGCTTTATCATTACCAGTCGCCACAACCTGAATATTTTCTTTTAAGCCAAATTCTCTACATAATTCAGATTTTAATGCACCATAGCTTTCTCCTGGTTTTATTATTGAAAATAATTGATCTCTTCTCAATCCATTCTCTTTGATAACTTCGTCATCTATTGACCACTCTAGTGTTTCTCTGTCAATTGGCCAGTGAACTTCTAAATTACTACAGGTTTCCTTAAATGATCCTGTCATTCTATTGGCAAGATAACCTGAAGTTGCTGTCACATATTTTACT
>NZ_JBFHGC010000478.1:0-2253 GCF_041583315.1 Ilyobacter sp.
CCTCTTTACATGTTTCATATAGATAACTTTGAAGTTCTTGACCTATTAAAAATGAGCTCAGCTGTGGGGATGAGAGCAGCTCTGATCTACATTACCATAATATCTATCGGGTATCTTTTTAAATGGAAAACTAATAAATTAAAATAATCATGGAAGAAAGAGTGAAAATAGACATAATTAAATAAAACTTACCATATACAAAATACTATAAGGCACTTCAAGAGTTCCTGATAACTGATGATGGCTTTATATTCAGTTTTGTTATTCTTGGAATACAAAAGAGAGTTCCATAGGGAACTCTCTTTTACAATTATAAATTCTAGTTTAGACTAACTTTGGGAGGTGCCCTTGCAACCGGTTAAATTTTATTTAACCTTTATCAGCTGGAAGGTCTTTATTATATGACCATTCAATCCATGAACCATCATAGTTTTTCACTTTTTTATATCCAAGAAGCTGAGTGAGTACAAATGTTGTATGCGCAGATCTAACCCCTGACTGGCAGTAAGCTATTATTGTTGAATCTGAAGTTACACCTTGCTTTACATATATATTTTTAAGCTCCTCTATACTTCTAAATGTTTTGTCTCCTTTATCATTTACAGCTGATTCCCAAGGTATAAATGTTTTACTTGGAATTCTTCCTGGTCTGAAGGCACCTTTTTTAGTTGTTGTACCTAAATGTTCATCCTCTGCTCTTGTATCGATAACGATTATATCTTTGCTTTTTATAGCTTTTTTTACATCTTTTAACTGAGCAAGTTTTGAATAATCAGGTTTTTTATTGAAACTGTATACTTTTTTATCCTTTTTTTTGGCAAATCCCATTTCCAGAGGAAGACCTGCTTCTTCCCAACCGTCTATTCCACCATCGATAAGAGAGATTTTCTTATGCCCATACATATCCAGTATCCACCATAGTCTCGCTGCATCATAGTCAGCTTTCGCATCGTATATAAGAATATGTGTGTCTGAATCTACCCCGTAATTTCCTAAAACATTTTTCATTTTTTCAGCAGAAGCTCTCATTCCTCCAAATGGATATTCACTATCATCTGCAGATATATCTGTTCTCCAAATATCCACAGCTCCGGGAATATGCCCTATCAAAAATTCCGTTGTTTTTCTTACATCTAATACTACTACGTTTTTATTGTTTTCCATAATCTCTTTTGCTTTCTCTGGACTTACTAATGCTTCAGGATTGTGATACTGAGAATAATCTTTTGCCATAACTGCAGACATCATCAATAATCCCATTAATAAAATTAATAATTTTTTCATTTTAAAAATTCCTCCTCGATAAATTTAATTTTAGCATAAATAATGTAACAGAGCCGCATAATAAAATCGTTGATGTTCGCTAGTGTTCTTTCTAAAGTGTATTGTGATTTTTTTAATTTGTCAATAGACAGATTAAATTTAGTGTTTTAAATGGAATTAATATGGTCTATTATCGAAGTGTAATCATTGATAAATGAAAGTATTAACTCTGTTAATTTAATTTCAAATTTTAAGCTAATTACTATTTAAATTTGAGTTAACCTCCTAGATTTATATTTTCATATCCTATATTTGAAAATTGAAATACAAATTTCAAATATAGGATAGCTATTTGTAGAATTAAATGTTACAATAATGTTGGAAAAATAAATCAGAAATCATAGAACATAATATTTTAAATTTGAAAATTTTTGTATTGTAATCAATTGAATAAATGCTTTTAAGTGAGCTCAATTTAAAAAGATAAAATTTGTTGTTTCAATAAGATCCGAATTCAAATACTCAAATAAATTTATTAGATGAAGTTAATCTAATTAATTATATAAAAATAGGGGGGGATTAAAAGATGACTAAGTTATTGAAAAGGATTGTAATTGTTATGATGATTATAACATTTGCGGCTTGTGGTAAAAAAGAGGAGAAGGTAGAAACGATAACATTGGGGCACACAAACTTTACAGAGCAGAGAGTCTTGGGACAATTGTTTGCAGTTATGATCGAGAATCACACTGATTATAAGACTGATGTAAAAGAATTGGGTGGGACTAAAATTGCATTTGAAGCTATAAAAACCGGTGATATATCTATTTACCCTCATTGTACAGGGACTGGGTATTCAGTTATTTTAAAACAGAATGAGCTTAAAGATCCAGATGCGGTTTATGAATATGTAAAAAATGCATATGCAGAAAAAGAGTATAATTTAGAATATTTAAAACCACTTGGATTTAACGATACATATACATTGGC
>NZ_JBFHGC010000479.1:0-2250 GCF_041583315.1 Ilyobacter sp.
ATAGTCTTCCTGACGCAGATTATTTTTCAGGATACTTGAAAATCCTTTGAGGTATCTGTCTCCCTCTTCATGACCTTTAGTATCATTTATCTTTTTAAAATTGTCTATATCCAAATAGCATATAGTCAGAGAATACCCGGGTTCTTTCTGCTTTTTTATCTCTTTTGACAAAAATGTATATGCAGCTCTTCTGTTTAAAAGACCAGTGAGTTCATCTGTATTAGCCTGCTTTTTTAATATCTCCTGGAGCTCCTCTTTTTCCAGCATCTCTTTCACAAGCATAGAATTGGATCGTTCCAGATCGGTAGTTCTTTCTATAACTTTGTTTTCAAGATCAGAATAGAGCTCTTTTAACGCCAAAACCATACTGTTGAAGTGGCTGGCCAGCTGGCCTATCTCATCATTTTTATGAACCTTGAGCTCATGGTTAAAATTCTTTTTAGACAGTTCATCTGTGCTTATTTTTAGCATCTCCAGTGGCTTTATCAGCTGAGTATGCACAAATACACCCAGCAGAAAAAACAAGGCCACAACAACAAAAATAGTCGCCAAAACTTTATAGTGCATCTTTTGGTTTATATTCTCTATGAACTTCGTCATATCATTTTCCATCAAACGTACATTTTTATCTGCACTATCCAATAGAGTTGTGTAAACTTCCAGATTCTCCTGTATCTCTGACTGAAGATTGTTTTTGGATAAGACAATTCTTGAAATATTCCGGGATATATCATGGTATTCCCCTATATGTTTCAGAATCTCTTTATTTTCCGTAGATTTTCTCAGATTTTCCACGGCCTCTGTCCAGCCGTCAAAATGTTTCTGGTCCCTGTACTGGAAGATAGATTCCTTACTCTTGTATATAAGCTCACCTAGGTATTTGATTTCATCATAAATTCCATTTTTATATACCTGGTCTCTGATTATATGTCTTGTTGCTTTCTCATTTATATATATTTCTGAAAACTCTTTGCTGTGCTGAAGATTTTTTTCATGTAGGGACAGTATTTTAATCTCCAGATCCTCCAGCTGTTTCACATTTTTTAAAATATTCATTTTTTCAAGACTTGAATTCAGATTTTTACTTCTCAGCATCTCTTTTTTATTTTCAAACTCTTCATAATCTTTTATCATTAAAAGCCCCTTTATAAAATCTCTTCTTTTATAAAGGTTTATAACTGCTTCTTTCTGCCGCATATGCTCCTGGTTTATATTTTGTGTAGCCAGATAACCTTTGAAATGATCAATTCCAAAATACAGAAAAATCACATTGAACATGAAAAACATTACAAAAAATTTCTTTCTGAAAGACATGCCCTCCTCCTTATAAGCCTTGATAATCTTAACCCCTATAAAATCTAATATTCCATATAATTTTTTTCTACCAGAACCCTATACTCTTTCTCTAGCTCGGTTCTGAATCCAGATTTTATGGTCAATCTTTCCAGTTTTTCCTTCTCCACCTTTACCAGGATCTCTACTAGCTCGCTGTCTAGCTGAGTTCCTGAAATACTTCTCAGTATCTCCATGGCTTCCTTGTGAGTCGCCCTTTCTTTGTATATCCTGTCTGTAGTCACTGCTGAATAGGTGTCCGCTACAGCGATTATTTTTGATTCCAAAGGTATTTCATCCCATTTCAGACGGTAGTATCCATTCCCGTCTATCCTCTCATGATGATACTTTATCCACGGTAGAATCTTATCAAAGACATCAAAGGATTCTAAAATACGGCTTCCGTATTCTACATGTTTTTTTATCTGATCATATTCATCTGGGTCCAGCGGTGTTTTTTTGTTCAGAATATCCATGGGAACCAGGATTTTACCAATATCATGGAGGAGGGCAGCCTGTATGAGGTCGCCTTTTGATATGCCTGCCTTCCAACCCTCAGGAAGATTGTCATATAATACTCCTACCAGGTCTGCCACATGCTGTGAGTGACCGCTGGTGTAAGTGTCTCTCAGCTCTACCACTCCTACCAGGCCGCTTACCATTTCCAGATGGAAGGACTCTATGGAAAAAAATGTTTTTTCCAACACAAGTAATATAGTGTAGACAAATAAACCTCCTGCAAAGAGAAGTAAGGAAATCATATTTAATGTAATATTCTTTTCCGGTTTTACCAAAATAATATATCCCAGTTTAAATATGTATAAAAAAAGAAAAGAGATCAGCAGTCCAAAAATAACAAGGTATATATTTTTGTTTACCGATGTCTTCATGACTTTGTTGATAAAATCCAACTTTTTC
>NZ_JBFHGC010000480.1:0-2248 GCF_041583315.1 Ilyobacter sp.
AGTATATCCGACTACACTTTTCCCACAGGATTTTCCGGGTCCGTACTGACCCTTTATAATATTTTTTTTCAGATAATTCTCATCCATGGATCTTATTGACTTAAAGACTTTAAGCTTTTCATCTCTGATTCTATCAGCATCAAAATTTGCAGGTGGTTCCATGGCAACAAGTGACAAAAGCTGCATTACATGATTCTGTACTATATCCCTTATGACTCCTGCCTTTTCATAAAATTTGCCTCTATGCTCTATCCCCAGCGTTTCCGCAGCAGTTATCTGGACATGATCAATAAAATTTCTGTTCCACAAAGGTTCAAATATGCTGTTCCCAAATCTGAAAAAAAGTATATTCTGTACAGTTTCCTTTCCCAGATAGTGGTCAATCCTATAAATTTCATCCTCTTCAAATACTCCCAAAACTGTTCTATTAAGTTCTTTTGCACTCTCTATATTCACACCAAAAGGTTTTTCCATGACTATCTTTTTTTTATACCAAGCAGAACACAGGCTGGATTTTTCCAAAGACTTTATCACAATGGGAGCAAACTCAGGAGGTATAGCAAGATAAAAAATTAACTGACTCTTTTCACCAGTTAGATCCTTGCATTTTATATATATTTCGTCATACATTTTTTTATCATCAAAAGCTCCTGATACATAATGGAATTTGTCCAGAAATTCTTCTGATTTTTCTCCTGGTTTTTTAGAAATAAATTTTTCCAGGGAATTTTTTAAAATATTTCTGTATTTTTCTCCTGTCAACTCAGGCATCCCACAGGATATAATATTAAAATCTTTGTGTAATTGATTTAAAACAAAAAGGTTATATAAGGAGGGAATCAGTTTTCTCTGGCTCAGATCTCCTGCACCTCCAAATATTATAAGAGTAAAAGGGAGTTTCTCCTTATTTTTAGAATCGCTCTGCACAAAATCCAGATTGATATGTCCATTCATAAAGTTTTAACCTCCTTTTTTTGTTTTTACAGCATGTCCTCCAAATTGATTTCTAAGTCCTGCTATGACTTTATCACTAAATGTCTCATCTCTTCTAGATCTAAATCTCTGAAGCAGGGAAAGGGTAATAACAGGTGCCGAAACTCTCTCCTCTATACTCTCTATTACGGTCCATCTCCCTTCACCCGAGTCTTCCACATAGCCTTTTATCCCTTCTAGATTCCCTTCTTTTTCAAAAAGATTTCCACAGAGTTCAAGAAGCCATGAATCGATTACACTTCCATGCTGCCATACCTTAGATATTTTTTCCAGATTCAGATCAAATTCTTTTTTTTCTTTGAGAATTTCGAATCCCTCTCCGAAAGCCTCCATCATAGCATACTCAATACCATTATGAACCATTTTTACAAAATGTCCAGAACCAGCTCGTCCCATATATTCATGACCTCCTGTGGGTTCAGACAGATCTGCAAGAATGGGTTCTATAAATTCATAACTACTTTTATCCCCTCCAACCATGAAACAATATCCTTTTTCAAGACCCCATATTCCTCCACTGGTTCCAGCATCCATAAGAGTATGACCGTTATTACGGACTTCCTCTTCTAGCCTCACTGTGTCTTTATAAAATGAATTCCCTCCATCTACTATGATCTTTGATTCTGCACACCTTATGGATATATCAAGTATTATATTTTTAGTTATTTCTCCGGCAGGCAGCATCGACCATATTATATCGATATTTCCTTTTTCAGCTTCTTTGCATAAATCCTCTATACTCTCTACAGCCCTAGCCCCTATACCTTCAAACTCCTTTCTGAGTTCAGAGTTCATATCATAAACTATAACGTCGTGTTTCTTCGCTATGAGTTTTTTAGACATATTCCCGCCCATTTTTCCCAGACCAATCATGGCTATTTTCATTTTCCACCTCCCACATATAATGCGTTTATCCCTTTTATACCGTTAAAAAATTTTACTGTGCAATGCGTCTAATTCCTCTTAATTCCTTTATTCCTTCATCAAATATCAACATCGACTTCGAGTACATTTGTAATTTTATTAAAAATTTCAAATGTACCAAACAAAAAAGGACTTTCAAAAATAAAGTCCTTCAGGATAAAAATAAATTGTATTTTTTAATTATAAAATTTAAATTTTTTTAACTTTTAACGCACTCCACTAGATCATTTTAAAAAGAGGCCATCTATTTTGTCCCAAAAAATAAAAAAAAGCTTGGCAAGTACCTATCCTCCCGGAGGGCTGCCCCTCAAGTACTTTCAGCGTATGCAGG
>NZ_JBFHGC010000481.1:0-2246 GCF_041583315.1 Ilyobacter sp.
GATCTAAAGCTTGTGACAGCTGTCATAGTAGTGGGAATAATGGCCCTTAAGGAGAAGAAAAAAGGCCTGAAAAGAGGTGTTGCAGCAAATGGTTAGATTAGAGAATATAAAGAAAACCTTTATCTCTGAGCTGGGAACAAAGAAAGAGGTCTTCAAAAACCTCAATTTCCATGTGAAAGAAGGAGATTTCATAACAATAATAGGAAGTAACGGGGCAGGAAAGTCTACCCTTTTAAATGTCATATTAGGAAATATAATATCTGACTCTGGAAAGGTATTTGTAGGGAACAGAGACGTGACCTATATGGAAAAACATAAGAGAAACAGCTTTATCTCCAAGGTGTATCAAAATCCATCTCTGGGGACAGCACCTTCTATGACTGTCTATGAAAATCTTTCTATGGCAGACAACAAGGGGAAAAAATTCGGGCTGACAAGTGGACTAAACAAAAAAAGAAGAGGATATTATATAGAGGCACTTTCTCAGCTGGGACTTGGTATAGAGAATCAGATGGATACAGAGGTGGGCCTCTTGTCAGGGGGACAGAGACAATGTCTGGCACTTATAATGGCGACCCTCAATAAGCCTGAGGTTCTCATGCTTGATGAGCATACGGCAGCCTTAGACCCCAAAACTTCTAAGATCATAATGAATAAAACAAAAGAGGTAGTGGAAGGAAGTAAAATATCTACCCTCATGATAACTCACAATCTGCAGGATGCTATAGATTACGGGAACAGAATGATTATGCTCCATGAAGGGGAAATAATCATCGATGTGAGTGGCAAAGAGAAGCTAGAACTCACTGTAGAATCACTTCTTGAAACATTTCACAAGAAAGAAGCCGGTTTCAGAGGGGAAGAACTCTTTTCAGTATAGAATTCTCAAAGTCTTTATGTTATAATCATATAAAGATTTTTTTGGGAGGGCTTTATGAAGAAGATACGGGTGACAGTCCCAGAAGATATTTGGCGTATGATGAGAAATGATGTAGAAGAGTTTGGAATAAATAACAATAAGCTCTGCAACTACATACTGGATAAATTGAAGTATAAAAAAGATATTAATGTGGAAAAGCTTCTGGAAACTCAGGGAAGACCTCTAAAGAAGATAATACAGTTTGACCTTAATGTGGCAAATAGAGAGATCTATTATGACGTGCTGAAGGAAAACCGTGTTGATATAGAGGCTGAGTTTTTCAGGGAGCTTTTTGAAGTTTATACCTCTAAATTTAAATATCAGAGGGAACTTTTTATATTTGAAGAGAGACTGAAAAATATATTAGAAGCCATAAAATTGAAAAAAAAGTTAAAATTGAAATATATAAATAAAATTTATACTGTGGAGCCTTTTTTCGTAAAGAGAGAGGAACAGGGAGATGAAAACTTTTTATTCTGTTTTTGTGAAGAAACCAAGGGGTATAAAAATTATAAGCTGAAAGAGCTAGAGATAATATCCGTATTGGATGACAGAATAAAGGGTAAGGACAAAAAATATATCGAAAGTGTCAGAAAAAACTTCGATCCCTTTTTAGGAAACGGAAACTTTGTGAAAGTAAGGCTTACCAGTGAAGGAGTCAGCCTTATGAAAAGTTTGACAAACTACAGACCTAAATTCCTCAAAAAATCTGGAGATGTATATATATTTGAGACTTCCAATGAAAATGCCAGACTTTATTTCAGACAGTTTCTGAAAGATGCAGTTATTTTGGAACCAAAGGAACTGAGAGAAGAGATGAAGAGGGAATTTCTGGAAGCTTTTGAAAGTTATGATTCTTAATATTAAAAATTTTTATTGAAATCTAAAAATAAAAGTGATATTATTGTCTCTCAAATGATTAATCTGGAGAGTGAAGTGTGGAAAGTATAGTTATAAGCCTTAGTAAATTTGGTTGGACAGTTGGTATTTTATCAATATTTATTTTGATTGGAAAACTTTTAAACAGAGGTGTAGATAAATTCGGTCGGAGAAATAATTTTACCACTGACAGAACAGTGAGGGCTAAAAGACTGATCGACAGTTTTCTGGCAGTATGTTCATTTACTTTGCTGACCCTTATATGGGGGTTTCATCTGAAAGAGTTTTTTGTGGTAGCGGCTACAGTATTTACTATTTTAGGAACGGCTCTTTTTGCATCCTGGTCAAACCTCAGTAACATATCCTCTGGACTGATACTTTTTTTCAGCTATAAGCTGAAAGAGCTAGAGATAATATCCGTATTGGATGACAGAATAAAGGGTAAGGA
>NZ_JBFHGC010000482.1:0-2238 GCF_041583315.1 Ilyobacter sp.
AATCATGGTAAGTCCTAGAAAAAAATATGAACTTAGAATACTATCCACAACACTCCTAAGTGATTCAGCAGCTCAAAAGGTTGCAGAACTGGATAATAAACTTTTCACTGGAGAAGAAAGAAAGTTCCACAAAAAAATCTCTGAAATTGTTAAAAGCGGAGATAAAGTAGAACCTGGGCTGTTGGATCAGTTTGATTTGGAATACCTGAATACGCTAATGACTGTTGAATTTAATAGTGCAAATATAGATGCCTATATTGACCAACTGAAAGACATCATTAAACGAGATTATCTAACCAAGGAGTTATCAGTAATAATCTCTGATGAATTTTGTACCGGAGAAATGATGGCTGAAAAAATATCTGAGAAATTGGAATCGGCTAGTGGGAAAGAACGACCCCATTATACTGAGAAACTAGTGGATACTATGAAAGGGATCTTTGATGAAGTAGATAATCGTGAAAGCAATAGCGACCATTTGAAGACCGGATACGATAATCTTGATCAAAGGGTTTTCTTTGACAAAGGTGACCTTGTGGTAATAGCCGCCAGGCCTGCTATGGGAAAAACTGCTTATGCTTTAAATCTAACGTCTAAGCTTTGTTTCCAGAAACACCGTGGAGCATTTTTTTCTTTGGAAATGGATAAAAAACAGCTTATGAAAAGAATGGTTTCAATATTTGGAGGGGTTGATATAGGGAAAATAATGACCTCTTACGGAATGAAGAAACTCACAGATGAGGACATGAAGAAAATAGCCGATGCTGTAGAAGTTGCTGAAAAACTGGATTTAGAGATAGTTGATATGCCTGGAGCGACATTAAGCAAAATAAGAACAGAAGCTAAAAGACTATATCAGATTAAACCTTTGGATTTTATAGTCGTTGATTATATGCAGCTTATACGTGGACCTGGAGAGAATAGAACACAGGAGATAACAAATATTTCCCTTGGACTTAAAGACTTGGCTAGAGAATTGAGAATTCCTGTAATAGCACTATCACAGTTATCTAGGGCAGTGGAGCAAAGAGCAGACAGAAGACCTATGATGAGTGACTTGAGAGAATCAGGGCAGATAGAACAGGATGCTTCTGTTATACAGATGCTTTACAGAGATGATTATTACAACGAGGATAGTGAGTTCAAAGGAGTCGTGGAAGTTTTGACAGTAAAAAACAGAAACGGAACTGTGGGAACTGATATGTTTATGTTCAAAGGGAACCTTCAAAGATTTAACGAATGTGTGAGGTGGGGATTATCGTGACGAAATCAGAAATAAAACTATATGCATACTGGTTGTACATGAAAAATACAAAAGGGAAAACTCTTAAGTGTGAGTGAGAAAGAGATCCTGGAAAAGACAATTGAATTCCTGGAGGTCTTAGGAAAAAAAGCCGGGGAGATGATTTTGTCAGATCAGAGAATATTCCTTTCCAGATATGGCATAGGCAGTATAGAAAGTCTCAGAAAGTTTTGGAAGTTCAAAAAAAAACAACTTGAGGATTTAGGGAAATGACCTGAAAATACTGGTTTTGTTTATCATCACTGTATTATTAATCCCCCAAAACTATACTTTTGGAAATGTGGTTGAGTCTCTGGATAGGTCTATATCAAAACATAAAGTGGAGGAGAGCAATGGACAAAACTAGAATATTTATAGCTGGGAATGTTCCCTCAAGTAAAAATAGCAAGCAGTGGACTGGTAAATTCCTAGTAATGTCTAAAACATGCAAGAGGTATATAAAGGCCTCTGAAGAAGAGTATATGATTAAACGCAGAAAGTTTCTTAGCCTGCTTCAAGGGAAAGAAAAACCCTATAAGATAGGGTTCTACTTTATCAGAGATTCAAAGAGAAAATTCGATTATATCAATGCTGCTCAGTTGCCTTTAGATCTCATGCAGAAATATGAGTGGTTAGAAGATGATGACTGTAATAATGTGGTTCCTGTCTTCCTGGGACATGAAGTGGACAAGTCTAAATCAGGGGTGTTGATTAAGGTATTGGATTAATTACTAGTTATAAAGCAAAAGGAGAGAGGTTAAATGTCAAAGAGTGCATATCTGGAGTATCCAAGTGACAAATTAGAACTGAATGAAGAAAACGACAATATATTTTCAGGAGGAGAAGAATGCATTCAGCAAGCCTTTATCGAAGACCTAAGAACCTCTATAGCTACAGAAATTGAGATTGAAATCTGGAGAAGGAAAAATAAACTTGGTTTTACCCATGAAAGGATA
>NZ_JBFHGC010000483.1:0-2231 GCF_041583315.1 Ilyobacter sp.
CTCAGTTGGGAGAGCGTCGCACTTGCACTGCGAAGGTCAGCGGTTCGACCCCGCTTATCTCCACCATTTATATGCCTAGATAGCTCAGTTGGCTAGAGCACTCGGTTCATACCCGAGCGGTCGGTGGTTCGAATCCACTTCTAGGCACCATCTTGGAATTAAAATGCATCTTTGTTAGCTGAAGGATGCTTTTTTTATTTGGATTGTTTTTATATTATCTTTTTATGAAAAATACCATTTAAAAATTACAGTCGTTATTTTTTTGTCTATTTATTAGGAAATCAATTTACTTAAAAAAAAAGTTATGATATAATTTTCAAAATCTTCATCATCAGATTTTCAGGGGGAACAAATAGTGAACAATTTAGGAGAAAAAATTAAATTTTGCAGAAAAGAAAAGGGACTTACATTAAAAAAACTGTCAGATATGACAGGATTGTCCGTTGGATTTATCAGCAATATTGAAAGAAACCAAAACAGTCCTTCTGTTTCTAATCTTCAACAGATTTGTGCAGCACTTTCTATCAATTTAATGGAGATTCTTCAGGTCAACTCTGATTCTTCTCCTGTGGTAAAAAGAGAAGAAAGAAAAGAAATTTTTTCTTCTAACAGCGATCACACAAAGATAGAGTTGCTTACAAAGGGGTCACATAAACTCAACAGTATTGCTATTACAATTGATGGGAACAGCGACTACAGCGACCTTTCTTGGGGGCACGATTATGATGAGATTGGAATCGTAATAAAGGGAGCTCTGGAAATAGAAGTGAATAACGAAATTTTCAATCTTACTGAAGGGGATTCTGTTTATCTAGAAAAATTTACCCCTCATAAATATAGAAATCCACTTAAAGACCCTAGCATAGTCTATTGGTTCTCTGTGAAAAAATAAAATGGTTCCGGAGTTTATCCCGGAACCATTTTATTTTTGATTGTTATCAGCCATTGTTCTCTTTATACCAGCTTACAAACTTTCTTATTCCATCTTTAAATTCAGTCTTAGGATTATAACCTAAAATATCTTTTGCCTTGCCTATATCTGCATAGGTCTTCTCTACATCTCCAGGCTGCATAGGCTGTCTGTCTATTTTAGCCTCTATACCCAACTCTTCCTCTATAGTTCCAACCATTTCCTTGAGGGATACAGTATGTGATTCCCCGAGATTAAATATTTCATACACTTTTTCATTTTTTTCCAGGTATCTTATGGATTTTGATATACCGTCTATAATATCATCAATAAAAGTATAGTCTCTCTGAGTTGTCCCGTCTCCGTAGAAAGGAATGGGTTCTCCCGCTGTTATCATCCTTGTGAACTTGTGTATGGCAAGATCCGGCCTTTGCCTAGGACCGTACACTGTAAAGAACCTCAGCTGGATCATATCGATGTTATAGAGGTGGTGGTACACATGTCCCATCACTTCTCCAGACTTTTTTGTAGCAGCATAGGGGGATATTGCAAAATCCACCACCGCCGTTTCCTTAAATGGGACCTCTTTGTTATTACCGTAAACCGATGAAGAGGATGCCTGGATAAACTTATTTATACCATTAGCCTTGCTAAGCTCCAACAGGTTCATCAGCCCCCTTACATTTACCTCTTCATAAAGCATAGGGTTCTCTAGAGATGGTCTGACCCCTGCCATGGCTGCCAGGTTTATGACTGCATCCAGTTTTTCATCTTGAAATATCTTTTCTAGAAAATCAAGATCCCTTATATCTCCTCTATACAACTTGTAATTTGGATTATCTAAATTCCCGCCTACATTTCTCTCTTTTATCTTCACGTCATAATAGTCATTAAAATTATCCACAACTACCACTTTATGACCTTCGCCGAGCAGATAGTCACATAAATGAGAACCTATGAACCCCGCCCCGCCAGTTATTAGATATTTTTTCATTGCAGCATCTCCTTAATTCTATATTTTCCAACCTTTATCACGTAGGATTTTTTTATTCTTTTTTATCTTCTCAACCAGCCAGTTTCTCTTGAAACCTTTCACCATGATAACCATATAATAAAAAATATTTTTTTCGTAAGGATATTTCATCTCTTTGTAAGAATCAAACTTCATAGTCACCATATCATAATGTGCCCTGTAATTCCCGAAATACATTTTTTTTGCCTGGGTGTCTATTATCTTCACGCCACTTCCTGTAATTATAAAATTACTGGGATTACAATCCCCGTGATAAACTCCGTATTCGTGCATTTTCTTTGTAGCTTC
>NZ_JBFHGC010000484.1:0-2225 GCF_041583315.1 Ilyobacter sp.
AAGAAGAATGATTACGGAGTGGTTATAGAGGGTCTTGATAATACTCTCATAAGGTTTGCAAAATGCTGTACTCCTCTCCCAGGAGACGACATAGGTGGTTATATAACAAAGGGAGCCGGGATAGCAGTTCACAGAAAAGACTGTAAAAACTATCAGGGCATGCTAAAGAGTGATCCTCCTAGAGAGATAGATGTAAAATGGGATGAAGATATTTTTGCAAAAAAACTTAATAAATATCAATTTAATTTTAATGTTTTTGTGGTAGAGAGACCTAATATGCTTATGGATATAGCAACTATAATAGCTAATCACAAGATAAATGTTATTGGGGTAAATTCTAACCTTATAGTTAAGGGTCTAGACAGATATATGAATTTAAAATTTACAATAGAAATCTCTGAAAAAGAAGAATATGAGAAGCTCTTGAAACATCTTTCTGGAATAAAAGATATAATAGAGATACAGAGATAAGGAGGAAAAATGTCAAAAAAACTGCCTGTAACTTATGAGATCTACTCTAAAGACGGCAAGGCGAGAACCGGAAAAATAACCACACCTCACGGGGAAGTAGAGACACCTGTATTTATGCCTGTGGGAACTCAAGCAACTGTAAAAACAATGACACCTGAGGAATTAGAAGCCATAGGTTCTGAAATAATATTAGGAAATACCTACCATCTTTTTCTGAGACCTGGAGATGATCTCGTTGCAAAATTTGGCGGACTGCATAAATTTATGAACTGGAAAAAACCGATTCTAACAGACAGCGGGGGGTTCCAGGTATTCAGTCTGGGAGCCATAAGGAAAATAGAGGAGGAAGGAGTAGAGTTCCGATCTCATATAGACGGGTCAAAGCAGTTTATCTCTCCTGAAAAATCCATACATATACAAAATAACCTTGGATCGGATATAGTCATGTTATTTGATGAATGCCCTCCTGGGATGTCAACGAAGGAATATCTGATTCCATCTATAGAGAGAACTACAAGATGGGCCAAAAGGTGTATAGAGGCTCATCAGAGGCCTGATGAGCAGGGATTGTTTGCCATAGTTCAAGGGGGGATATACGAAGACCTGAGGGATAAAAGCAGACAAGAACTCATGGAGATGGATGAAGATTTTTCTGGATATGCTATAGGGGGCCTGGCTGTGGGAGAACCCAGAGAGGACATGTACAGAATACTGGACTATATAGTGGAAAAACTTCCTGAGGACAAGCCGAGATATCTTATGGGTGTAGGAGAGCCTGTCGACATGCTAGAAGCTGTAGAAGCTGGAGTAGATATGATGGACTGTGTACAGCCCACAAGAATAGGAAGGCATGGAACTGTATTTACCAAGTACGGTAGGCTGGTTATAAAAAATGCCTGCTATGCTGAGGACCCTAGACCACTAGATGATGGATGTGACTGCTATGTGTGCAGAAATTACACAAGAGGATATATAAGACATCTTTTTAAATCTCAAGAGATTCTCGGAGCGAGACTTACCACTTATCATAACCTTTATTTTCTGATAAAAATGATGAAAGATGCAAGAGAAGCAATAAAAGACGGAAGATTTAAAGAATTTAAAGATGAATTCTTGACTAACTACTCTCAAAGGGGAGACAGTGACTGGATAAAAGCTAAAAAAATCGGAGAAGTATAGAGGATAATTTTTAGTTATTTTGATATATTTAAAGTATAGAGGGAGCTACCATTGGCAGCTCCCTCTTAAAATTATTTTTTTCTTGAAAAATACTTTGTATGTAATAGTTCATGGGCCTTCTCTCCCATGGGTTCTCCAAGAAATTTTTCATATAGTTCTTTAATATAAGGGTTTTCATGAGATTTTCGAATTTTTTTACCAGTATCGATGGCCTGTATTCCTTTAAATCTTTTCTTTATTACATTAAATTTACCGTGGTGGTATGGCTGGCCTCCACCCCCTATACATCCTCCCTTACAGGCCATTATTTCAATGGCGTGTAAAACTTCTTCACCGCTTTTTACCTTGTTTAGAAGATCCCTGGCTGATCCTAGTCCGTGGGCTATTCCTATCCTTAAAGGAGAACCATCTATCTGCAGCTCCGGGACTTCTGCTATTCTTGATCCTTCAAGACCTCTCAGCTGCTTGAAATCCACTGATTCTAATTCATCCCCTGTGATCCATTCATAGGCCGTTCTTACAGCGGCCTCTATAACTCCACCTGTTCTTCCGAAAATATCAGCAGCTCCACTGGA
>NZ_JBFHGC010000485.1:0-2224 GCF_041583315.1 Ilyobacter sp.
AAGCAGAAACATGAAAATGGCCCTGGAGCATTGGGGTAAAAACAGATATTTTCTTTCTCCTAGAGCAAATCTTATAGGTCCAGAGACCAGAACATCTGCCCCAGTAAGGATTACCAGAAAAGAATCAGGGGATTCTGTAACCACTCAAGGGCTCTATCCTGTAGGGGAAGGAGCAGGCTATGCCGGAGGGATAATGAGTGCAGCTGTAGACGGTTTAAAAATGGTAGACTTAATTTTTACTGAGACAATAGATTAATTTAAAAATAATATTTACAGCCTATTTAGACTAAAACAAACGGCCAAAATTTTGGCCGTTTGTTTTACATTAATTAAACTACTTTTAAAATTAAATTATGCCGTTTCTGTATTTTGTAGGATTTATTCCTACTTTTTTCTTAAATAGTTTACTGAAATAATCGGGATATTCAAATCCTAGTTTTATAGCGATTTCTCCAACGGTGTCATTGGTATTTAAAAGCATTGTTTTGGCCCTGTCAATGATATAGAGGTGGATGTACTCCTGCGTATTTTTACCTGTTTCTTTTTTTAAAAGATCAGTAAGATAATTTGGAGAAAGGCACATTTTATTTGCACACTCTTTTACAGTGGGAATTCCATTTTCTTCCAAATCGGATGAATTAATTCTTTTGTTGAGAAAACTTTCAAAATTTTCAACTAAATCCTTATTGATATTTTCTCTGGTGATGAATTGCCGACTGTAGAATCGTTCACAGTAGTTCATGAGCAGCTCTAAAGTGGCATTTATTACTGAATGACTGTAATTGTCTATTCTTGAACTGTATTCCCTTTCTATCTCTTTAACCAGAGAGCTTAATATATATTTTTCCTCCTCAGATAAATGGAGAGCTTCTGAAAGATTGTATCCAAAGAATGTATATTCTTTTATTTTTTTTCCAAGGTGACTTCTCCTAATGAGGTCGGGATGAAAAAATAATCCCCACCCCTCTATACTCTCATTCTCCACTACATTTTCTATTATCCAGCTTTGGTTTGGTCCCATAAAATTAAGAGTTCCTTTATTAAAATCATAATGGGTTCTACCGTATGTCAAATTCCCTGCACATCTGTTTTTATAACTCATTCCATACAGATCAAATATAAATTTAACAGACTCAAACTTTTTTGGAAACTCAAATTTTGATAAATCCAATACAGTTATCAAAGGATGCTTAAAATCTCCAAGATCAAATACATGATATAGTTTTTCTATTGAATCTATTATAATAATTTCATTTTTCTTCATTAATTTTCACCATCTTTAATTTTTTACATTAATTATATTACAAAAATCCGAATTGTTAAATGGAATAATTTCAGATTAATCAGTTCTTTTCTCATATTACAATACTCTGATCCGATTCATTTCGATATAATATTAGCAGAAGTTAGTTTAAATTCATAATTTTTATATAAAACAGAAAAAAGAACTTTATTTTCCGAGATTTATCCATTTTTATATTTTCATGAATTACATATAATATTTGTATAACTAAAAAGCTGAGGGAGGTAAAAATATGTCAAAATCTAAAGTAGTGTTGATAACAGGGGCATCTTCCGGAATAGGATACGCAACAGCAAAATATTTAATAGAAAAAGGCCTTGTAAATACATTTGATCCAAGTTTAGCAAGTGATGCTGATGTTGTAGCCAAAGTGATCAATGACGCAGTAGAATCAGAAAATCCTGAAACTCGTTATCCTGTAGGAAACATGGCTAAGGAAAATATTCAGGCAAGATAGTCAATGAGCGACAAAGATTATGATAAAATGGTAATGGATCAATTAATAAGTGCAGCAAAGTAAATAAATTTTGGAGGTAAGTTATGTCAAAGACTCTTATTGTTTATTATTCACTACAGGGAAATACCAAACGTGTAGCAGAGATGATTTCTGAAAAAATAAAAGCAGATATTCTAGAGCTGAAACCTAAAGCTAATTATAATTTTACATCAGCAGTGACTCTCGGCCTGGCTCATATAAAAACGAAATATGTTATAAAACTAGAACCTTTATATATAGATTTAAGTAAATATTCGGAAATTTACATTGGGACCCCGGTTTGGTGGTATACATTTGCTCCGCCAATACGTTCATTCATTGAAAACAATAATCTAAAAAATAAAAATATCAGATTATTTAGCACCAACAGAGGTGCAAATGGAAAAACATTTGATGATTTAAAAGATATACTCGGAGATTCAAAG
>NZ_JBFHGC010000486.1:0-2222 GCF_041583315.1 Ilyobacter sp.
AAGAATTTCCCAGGTAGCATCATTCCTCGTTCCTTTTATGGCTGTATTTTATATATTAGGTGGAGTAATAATAATGGCATCAAACCCTGCCGCTACAGGGTCTGCTATATCACTTATAATAAGCTCTGCTTTCAAGGGAAGCGCAGCTGTAGGTGGATTTGCAGGAGCAGGAATAATGATAGCTATGAGAGCAGGTGTGGCCAGAGGGGTATTCTCAAACGAAGCTGGACTTGGATCTGCACCGATTGCAGCAGCAGCTGCCAGAACTGATTCTCCAGTAAAACAGGGACTTATATCAATGATTGGACCGTTTTTAGACACTCTTATAGTATGTAGTATCACTGGAATCATAGTTGTTGCATCAGGGTTATGGTCTCAAGACGGGCTTTCCGGATCACTGCTTACATCGAAAGCTTTTGAATTTTATCTAGGATCTTACGGTTCTCTAATAGTAAATATAGGAATAATATTCTTTGCCTTTACTACAATAATCGGTTGGAATTTCTACGGAGAAAAATGTACTCAGTACCTTTTCCCAAAAGAAGCTATCAAATGGTTTAAAGTTATCTTCCTTGTAATGATTGCTTCAGGACCGTTTTTAAAGCTCGATACAATCTGGCTAATTGCAGATATCGTAAATGGTGTTATGGTAATTCCTAACCTTGTGGGTCTTTTAGTACTTAGAAAAGTAGTTATCGGAGAGACATTGGAGTTCTTTAAGAACCCTGTCCTTCAAAAGGTATAAGAATATAAAAATTATTGCTTTTTCAAATTTTTTATCCCATAATATATACAAGTACAATAATCAAGGGGGGTAAAATGAATAAAGAGATAATAAGGGAACTGGACAGCTTGGGTCAGAGTCTATGGCTTGATTTTATAAGCCGTGACATTATCCAAAGTGGGGAGCTTAAGGAACTTATAGAGGCTGGTCTTATGGGGGTCACATCAAACCCCAGTATATTTCATAATGCCATCGCAAAAAGTAATGATTATGACAAAGAGATAAAAGAGCTGGCTTCAAAGGGAAGTTCAGCAGAAGAGATATACGACGAATTGACAGTGAGAGATATACAGGAAGCAGCAGATATACTAAAGACTGTATATGAAAAAACAGCAGAGAGGGACGGGTACATAAGCCTTGAGCTGAACCCGTTGCTGGCAGAGGATACTGAAAAAACCTTGTCAGAGGGGATAAGACTGCATAAAAAGGTAAACAGGGAAAATGTTATGTTTAAGGTTCCTGCCACTGATGAGGGGATAGTTGCTATAGAGGAACTCATATCTAGGGGAATCTGTGTAAATATTACACTTATATTTTCACCAGAGCAATACAGAAAAACAGCAGAAGCATATATAAGAGGTCTTAAAAGACTTGCTGATAATGGTGGAGACCTGACTAAGGTTCACTCTGTTGCCAGTGTGTTTGTCAGCAGGATAGAGAGTATGGTTGATGACCTCTTGGAAGAAAGAGGGAAAGAAGACCTTATGGGTCAGGCTGCTGTGGCAAATTCCATGATAATCTACTCTATCTACAGAGGTATTGAAAATTCTCCTGAGTTCAAGGAACTCCTGAGAAAAGGGGCTAATCTGCAGAGAGTCCTATGGGCATCTACAGGGACTAAAAATTCAGCATACAGTGATATAAAGTATGTAACAGAATTAATTGCTCCGGATACTGTAAATACCCTGCCTTATGATACTCTTAAAAAATTTATTGACCACGGAACTGCAAAAATTTCTCTAGACACAGATGACTCCAAGGCAAATGAGATTTTCAGAGATCTAGAGGACGCAGGAGTGTCAATGAATGAAGTCTTCAATGTTCTGATGGGAAAAGGTCTTGTGTCTTTTGAGGATGCTTATAAGGCGCTTTTAGAGAGTATTCAGTCTAAGGCTAAATAATGAATATTAACTGACATTCTAAATATTTTAAAAACCTGGAATTTTTCCAGGTTTTTTGTTTTATGGATAAATTACTGAATTTCTACGAACTCTGTTACTTTTCCTTGATGAAAAGTAACCAAAAATCAAGGCCTGTGAAAAATAAGCTAAATGCCCTTGAAAATCCAAGTAGAGTAATGAAACTCAGAAAACAAGTTTCTGAGAACCAGAAAATATACTCGTATGACTCGTTATTTTTTGGCTACTCGCAGGCGACCAAGTTTTGTGGCTGCCGAAATCAACCAGCCGCACCCAAACCCTGTTAAAGGACGTTCAAG
>NZ_JBFHGC010000487.1:0-2218 GCF_041583315.1 Ilyobacter sp.
ACAGAATCCCTCCGTTTATCACCGATGAAAAAGCAGTTGCCAGCTGTATAGGGGTTACCGCTATACCCTGTCCGAAGGCCATGTTATTTTTTTTCAGGCCATCCCATTTGCTAAAAAGCTGCATATATGGCTTCAATTCTCCAGGGAGGTCCACACTGGTTTTCTGCCCCAATCCAAAACCTTCCAGGTATTTTTCAAAAATTGCGTTACTGAACCTGTCGCTTATAAGCACCATTCCCACATTACTGGACTTTTTCAAGACCTCTTCGGTAGATAGCACACCCTTGGTGTGTCTGCTGCTCTCCCTTATGGTGTGCCTGTGCCTCACAATTTTACCGTCTCCTACATCAAAGGTATCACTAGGTGAAATCAGACCTTCCTCTAGCCCAGCTGCCACTACCAGAGGTTTAAATGTAGAGCCTGGCTCATACTGACTTTGTATTATCTGATTTTTCAGATTTTTCTGGATTTTTTTGTTGAATAATGATGTGGCCAGTATCCTTCCTGTATTGGGATCCATAACCAGACCAAGACCCATTTCTGAGTCGGTATTGTCAAACTGTTTTTTTACTTCTTCATTTAGTATGTATTGTAAAAAATAATCTATGGTTAAATATACATTCTTGCCGTTAGCAGATATTTCCAGCTCATCTGAGGCTGTGGGAAGCTTCATAAAACGGCTTCTGGTAAATATATCTTTTTTGGTTATTTTTCTTGCACGGAGATATTCATCATACTCCTTTTCCACTCCGAAAATCCCAGTCTTTGAGTCTTCAGATTTTTGTGTATATCCTGTTAATCCTACTAAATATGAAAATATTTCTTTTCTGTAGTATTCTCGGTTACTTTTTTTCTGAAAGAAGATTTCATTGTGTTTGAGTTTATATTTTTCTTTTATTAATGCCTCAATCTCTTCTTTTTTATCCTCTTCTACGTCTTTTGCTATTATTTTATAATATTTCTTAGATTCAGCAAGAGAAGGTATCTCATTTTTCAATGCTCTGTAGCCTATTTTAATATAATTTTTATCTATATCCTCTAGAGCATTTATTGCATCTTGAAAATTATTTACTCTGGTTGGGTCTATGGCTATTGTGTATATATTGGAATTATAGGCCAGAGGCTTACCGCTAAAGTCTAAGACCTTTCCTCTGTTTCCCACAATTGAATAAGTCGCCTCCACTTGTTTCATAAGGGTATTTTCATACTCTTTGTGATTTATCACCTGCACTTGAAAAAGACGAACTATCAAAATCAGCATAAAAAAAAGACATATCCTAGAAAGGGCTTTGCTTCTGTTTGTGAAATTAGAGTACTTGTGTTTTTCACTATCTCTAGTTATTATGTAGAGTATAAAGAAATAAAACAAAAATGATGCGAATAATAAAGTATACATTTCTCTATAAATTAAAAGTAAATCCAGAGATAAAAAGACACCTGTTAAAGCCTTTATTTTAACCCTTCTTGATAACATGAAAAGCTGCCTCCCAAACAAAAATAACTTTTATTTTTCAATATCAATTAATTATAATTTATATTCGGTAATATTACAACTTATTTCACAAACTTCACAAGCCATCTATAAAAAAAACATCTCGTTACCAAGATGTTTTACTCCGATGGTGTATTATAAATTTATCATCACAATTTTTTTCATCTTGATTTTTTTAATAATATTCTATTACATATGTATTATATCATTATATCATCAGCAATAAAATAGTTTTTTGATAAAAAAGATAAAAAAATAATCAGTTTTGTGTCATTGTTTTACCTTTTCATCTCTTTTAACGCTATTGCCAGCTGATCAGGACACGATGTTTCTTTTGATCCGCAGCTCATTCCAGAGAGTTTTTCCACTACATCATCTACTTTCATTCCCACTAGCAGTGCACTTAATCCTTGAGTATTTCCGCTGCATCCGCCTTTAAAAACAACACTCTTTACAATATCTCCCTCTACTTTAAATGAGATCTCCTTTGCACAGACCCCTGAAGTTTTAAATGTCATCATATTATTTACCTCCTAAGCATTTTATATAAAAATTATATCAGTTTTTCCTAATATGTCAAATTTATTTCCCATAATCATTAAAAGGACGCATCTTATATTCCAGATCCGCCCCTTTTAATAAAACTTTATTCAACTCTTATTTTTTTATAAGATTTTCTAAAAATTCTTTCATACCGTCTTTTTCTATACAGTTTTTATGAAGTAT
>NZ_JBFHGC010000488.1:0-2216 GCF_041583315.1 Ilyobacter sp.
ATCATCATATTAGATTTTGGTTCACAGTACAACCAACTTATTGCGAGAAGAGTAAGAGAGATGGGCGTTTATGCAGAAGTTGTACCTTATTTTGAAGACCTTGAAAAAATCAAGGAGAGAGAACCAAAGGGGATAATCTTGTCAGGAGGACCAGCCTCAGTATATCTTGACGGAGCACCGACTATAGATAAAGAAATATACGAATTGGGGATACCTGTTTTGGGAATATGCTATGGAATGCAACTGACAATGCACCTACTTGGAGGGAAAGTAGCAAAAGCTGATAAGCAGGAATTTGGAAAAGCTGAACTGGTAATAGACGATAAAAAAAATCCTTTCTTTGATTGTATACCTGATAATTCACAAGTTTGGATGAGTCACGGAGACCATGTAACTGAAATAGCTCAAGGATTTGAACAGATAGCTCATACAGATTCTTCTATAGCAACAGTATGTGATGCAGACAGAAAATTTTATTGTGTTCAATTCCATCCAGAAGTAACTCACTCTGTTTATGGAAAGCAGATGCTTGAAAACTTTGTTTTTAATGTAGCAGAATGTGAAAAAAACTGGTCGATGGGGAACTATATCGAATCAACAGTTAAAGATATAAAGGAAAAAGTAGGAGATAAAAAGGTCATACTTGCTCTTTCAGGAGGAGTTGATTCATCAGTTGCAGCGGTTCTTATACATAAAGCTATAGGGGACCAACTCAATTGTTTCTTCGTAGACACAGGACTTATGAGGAAAAATGAAGCTAAAAAAGTAATGGAGACTTATGGTGAGCACTATAATATAAATATAGAATGTATAGATGCAGAGGACAGATTCCTTTCCAAATTAGAGGGAGTAAGTGATCCAGAAGAGAAAAGAAAAATAATAGGTAAAGAGTTTATTTATATTTTTGAAGATCAAAAGAGAAGATTTAAAGATGCAGATTTTCTTGCTCAGGGAACAATCTATCCTGATGTAATAGAATCTCAATCTGTAAAAGGACCTTCTGCAACAATAAAGTCTCATCACAATGTAGGGGGACTCCCAGAAGAGATGGAATTTGAATTATTAGAGCCTCTAAGAGAGCTGTTTAAGGATGAGGTAAGACAGGTAGGAAGAGAGTTAGGAATACCGGACCATATGATAGACAGACACCCTTTCCCAGGACCAGGATTGGGAATCAGAATTTTAGGAGAAGTCAGCAGGGAAAAGGCTGACATTCTAAGAGAAGCTGATGATATATTTATAGAGGAACTCAGAAACGAAGGTCTTTACAGTAAAGTGAGTCAAGCTTTTGTTGTACTCCTTCCGGTGAAATCCGTGGGGGTAATGGGAGACGAAAGAACTTATGAATACACTGCTGTACTAAGATCAGCAGATACTACAGACTTCATGACTGCAACATGGTCTAGACTTCCATATGATTTTTTGGAGAAAGTTTCAAATAGAATAATAAATGAAGTAAAGGGCATAAATAGAATGACCTATGATATTTCTTCGAAGCCACCTGCAACAATTGAGTGGGAATAGTCTCTAATAAATTTTAGTGCTTGAAAACAAAGAGATTGAGAGTAACGCACTAAAAATTGATCCTAAAATGATCCTAATAATAAAAAATCAAACAAAAATGATAAGCATAATTTTAGTAATTACCAAATTATAAAAAAAGATTATTAAAAAAGGATTTTTTCTAATAATCTTGAAGAGGATATTAATATAAATTTTTCTTCTTCATAACTACGAGGGCACTCTAAAAAGGGTGCCCTCGCATCATATAGATGAATAAGGAGGTAGTAATATGCAAGTGAGACTTAAAGAAATTCTCAAACAAAAAGAAAAATCCGTCTATTGGCTGGCTGTTCAATGTGAAGTCACTTATAAAACCATGTTTAATTTAGTTAATAATAGAACAATGGCGGTTAAATACTCTATAATAGAAAACATTTGTAAGGCACTTGATGTAACACCAAATGATATATTTGATTTTAAAAATTAATAAAATAATTATTCAATTATGGGATAAATATTTAATTTAAAAAGGTGATCCAGTGGATCACCTATAAATGGCTAGGAATATAATTTACACGGAATTTGGGAAAGACCCAATGATTTTTTTAGTTTGAAAATTAATTCGAATAAAGATCTAAAGTATCATAATAATATGTTATTTCTCCGTCTTCATCTTCATATTCAAAAGCAACAGTTAGTTCACTCGCACCAGC
>NZ_JBFHGC010000489.1:0-2213 GCF_041583315.1 Ilyobacter sp.
CTAGATCCATCTGTCCCCAGGTGCATGGTAGGAGTATCCACCAGCTGTACATTATTTTCTATACATCTTCTTTTTATCTCTTCCATTTCCTCGTTATACTTTATCCCTGCAGGTTCTTCATCAAAACCAAATTTTTTATAGATCTCTGCCACGTAATTTATCGTATCATTGACAAGCTGTTTCCCTGTCACTGTATGGACGTCTCCGCCCACTCTGTAATCCATGTTAAATTTAGAATCTGAATATGCTCCTGCCCCGCTTACACCGTATATTATTGCACAAGTGGTACATTTTACACATTTATCCGTCTTCTCCTTGGGACAGATTCTATCCTTCAGCATTCTTCCCTTATCCACGATCAGAATCTTTGACCCAGGATTCCTTGTTATCGCCTCATAAGCCCCGAAAACATTTGCCTGTCCTCCGCCTACAAAAATAATATCATACTTCATGATGACCTCCTAAAACCTAATTATGTATATAAAAAAGCCCGGAATATACTAAACTCTTAGCATAGACTCAGGCTTATAATCAACTTTTATTTTATTTATACTTGTCCCGTAAGCTCTTTCTTTAAAAAAGGATATACCTATCCCACCATAAAAAACACAGAGATATTCTATTTTTTGACGACAAAATAATTCAGCCTTCAATCCAATACACCCCTCTATTATGAGACACCAAAAATTATTTTATCATATTTTTTATTCTGGAACAAGTACTTTTATTTTGATTTTCCATTCCAGTAACATTTCACCACATCCGTTAAAACTAAAATTTAGACCAGATTATTCCCTGTCCGTAAGCATTATCCGGAAGATCTGCTATTATTGTCCCATCATCATAAGAATAAGTCCAGCCTCCGTTTTTCTCACTGCCTGTGGTTATCCTTTTCCTTAGGTAATCAGCATTGTTTTCAATAAATTCTGATGAAGGTGTGGATGCCATCTCACTTTTGCTGTATACATCTGTAAAATAAATCTCTTCTCCGTTTATGCCAGTGCTTTTCACATCAGACAAGTCTCCTGTACTGTAGGTACTTGTACCTTTAAAATTAGGATAGGTCTCTGTTTTAGCATAAAATAAACCTATAGAAGTTCTCACTACTGCCAGGTTCCCCTGGACATTTGCCGCCTTAGCCTGGGAAGTCACATTACTGAACTTAGGAAGGGCTATAGCTGCCAAAAGACCTATTGTTGCTATTACCACCATAAGTTCAATAAGAGTAAAACCCTTTCTCTTCATTTTTCATCTCCTATCATAAAAATTTATTTTCCCTGCACAAATAAAATTTATAATTATAATTTAAACTGAGATACTTAATTCATCTGAAAATAAAAGTCAAAATATTTTATCACGAATTAACACGAATAAAAGCTAATGATAAAAGAGATAAATAATAAAAGATAATTACAATATAAAAATATTAATTTTTTCTCTGTGAAGCTCTCTTTTTTCCTCTGTGAAACTCTGTGTCCAGGGGTTGGTTTTTTTTATTCGTGCAAATTAGTGAATTTTTTTATTGGTGTCCATTCGTGGTAATTTTTTCATATCTTTAAAAAATCCCAATAAATTTTTCGTAAAATACAAATAGTCAGAGTTATTAAATCACCACACACATAGCTTACAGTCAATATAGATGTATATCTGTCTTCTACACTTTTTTATAAAATTTCTTTTCCCTCAGAATTTAAGCATATCCCCACTGCCAAAAGTGTCCAAAATAAAGGAGCTACAGAAACCACACTGTCATTAAAAAAACAGGTTACAAAATAAGAGAAAACACTTAGAAAAATACATACATTGAAAACATCTTTTTTCACCGCAAAACTTTTCAGTGAATCATAAAAATAAAATAAGAATAAAAATCCAACCACCAGAAGAGCAGGAATCCCGTTATTCAGTGCCACCTGTATAAAATAATTATGAGGCTTATCCACCAAAATACTCTTCATGCCAAAGGACAGCTTCTTCCCGAAAAAATCATTCTGAGGAAATACAAGAGGGAAAGTATCCTGTCCGTGGCCAAATACAGGTTTTTCAAATATCTTCGGAATACTCCGAGACCATATATAAACCCTTGAAGAACCCTTTTTTTCATAGCCGTCAAAAAATTCTACTCTTTTCACCTTTGGTATCTCTGTAACCTTGTCCATATGATCAATAGTATAAAATTTATTATCAATAAAATAAATCTGATAATCAAAGTTATC
>NZ_JBFHGC010000490.1:0-2208 GCF_041583315.1 Ilyobacter sp.
ATTTCAAAAGATAGAATAGTAAGGCTGGGAGAAGCTGACAACTGGTGGTCTGCAGGGCCTACGGGTTCATGTGGTCCTTGCTCGGAAATCTATGTGGACATGGGTATCGAATATGGTGGCGATGAAAACTCAAAACCCGGAGACCCTGAAGCAGATGACAGATTCCTTGAAATATGGAACCTGGTATTCACTGAGTGGAACAGAAATGAAGACGGTACCCTAGAGCCACTACCAAAGAAAAATATAGATACAGGAGCCGGTCTCGAGAGGATAGCCTCGGTAGTCCAGAAAAAAGAAAACAACTATGAAACAGATATAATATTTCCTATTATCCAAGAAGCTGGAAGACTGACTTCTTCTGAATACGGTAAAACTGAAAAGACTGACTTTTCTCTGAAGGTAATCGCAGATCATGTGAGAGGGATTACTTTCCTTATAAATGACGGAGTACTTCCTTCTAACGAAGGCAGAGGCTATGTCCTGAGAAGAGTATTGAGAAGAGCTGTAAGACATGGAAGACTTTTGGGAACAACTGAAAACTTCCTGTATAAACTGGTGGATAAAGTGGTAGAGATAATGAGCGGAGCTTATCCTGAAATCTCTGAAAATATGGAGCACATAAAGAAAATAATCAAAATCGAAGAGGACAAGTTTTCTCATACCCTTGGACAGGGAATGCAGATGGTAAATGACGAGATAGAAAATGCAAAGAAATCCGGAGAAAACAAGCTTTCTGGAGAAGTGACATTTAAACTCTACGATACTTACGGGTTCCCTTATGAACTTACAGAAGAGATCTGTGAGGAAAAAGATATAGAAGTTTCTTTTGATGAATTTAAAGAAAAAATGGAAGAGCAGAAAATGAGGGCTCGTTCTGCAAGAGAAGTAGTAATGGAAAAAGGTCAGGACAGCTTTGTAGAGGAGTTCTACGACAAATACGGAAAGACTATTTTTGAGGGATATGAAAAACTTCAAAGCAAGGGTGTAATCTATCATGTGGGAAATCTAGATGATAATAAAGTATTGCTCATAACGGACAAAACTCCTTTTTATGCAGAATCCGGAGGACAGGCATCTGATCACGGGATGATAACTGCTGAAGGGGTAAAGGGTAAGATAGTAGACGTACAAAAGCAAAAAGAGATATATATGCACTCTGTAGTAGTGGAAGAGGGAATGGACAAACTAAAAAAAGGTCTGGAGATAACTCTCACAGTAGACGACGAGAGAAGAAGAGACATCATGAGAAATCATACTGCGACCCATCTTCTTCATAAGGCTCTGAAAGATGTACTCGGAAACCATGTACAACAGGCAGGTTCCCTTGTAGATGCAGACAGACTGAGATTTGATTTTAATCATTATGAAGCTGTAACCAGAGATCAGCTGGAAGAAGTGGAAAAAATAGTAAACAGAGAGATATTTAGAAATACATCTCTCAAGGTACAGCACATGACCCTGGATGAGGCTAAAGAAACAGGTTCGACAGCTCTCTTCGGAGATAAATACGGAGACCTGGTAAGAGTGGTAAATGTACCTGGATATTCTTCTGAACTTTGTGGCGGTATACACGTAGACAGAACGGGAGAGATAGGTCTCTTTAATATCCTAACTGAAACAGGTGTAGCAGCAGGAACCAGAAGAATAGAGGCTACAACAGGGGTGGCGAGCTATAAGACTGTAAATAAAATGGAAAGGCTGATACTGGCTGTATCTGATGCTCTGAAAACTGACCCGAAAAATCTGGAAGAAAAAGTAGAAAAAACTATAGAGGCATTCAGAGAAACTTCCAAAGAACTGGAAGCTTTGAAGTCTAAGCTGGCTTCTTATGAAGCAAACTCACTCTTTGAAAACATAGAGGAGATAAACGGAGTCAAGGTCCTTATAAAATCCTTTAAAGGCAAGGAAGCAGATTCTCTGAGGGAGATAGTGGATAAGGCTAAGGATAAACTAGGAAGCTGTGTAATCGCCCTTGGAACAGACAATGAAAAAGCTGTCTTTGCTGTGGGAGTGACAAAAGACCTGATGTCTAAGGTAAAAGCAGGAGATCTTGTAAAAGAGATAGCAAAAATAGCCGGAGGAAACGGCGGAGGAAGACCTGATTTTGCACAAGCCGGAGGAAAAGACGGAAATAAGGTTCCTGAGGCTCTGGAACATGCAAGAAAAATATTAACTGAAAAACTTTAATCATTATGACGGGGAGACCCG
>NZ_JBFHGC010000491.1:0-2202 GCF_041583315.1 Ilyobacter sp.
GCTTCAAACTCCAGAATTACCCTAGTATCGTATCTCATTCCTATATTGAGTCTTTCCGTAGCCTTATAGTTTAGTCCAAACTGACCTCCGTAACCCCAGGCCGTCCTCTCTGAATCTAAATATATGCTCTCAGTACCTGTCGCAATTGTCAGATCAGCTTCTGAAACCAAACTTCTCATTCCGTAAATAACACGTCCTGCAGCAGACACAGACACCTTATCAGTCAGAAACCATGCCCTTCCAAGAGTAGACTGAAGATACTTGTTAGATCCTTCAGCATAGTTGCCGTTTACCGAAGCAACCGGAGAAATTACAACTCCTGGTTCGATTGTTACTCTTAAATCTGTAAGAAAACCTATCCCGGCAACCCCGTTTTCATACTCCAGGTCTCCACCGCCAGCTATACCTCCCATGGTCCAGTACCATGCTCTGTTATCATTTTTAGTAACAAGAGATATATTTGGTATAGGCTCTAAGAGGTCTGCCTTATACTCTTTTCCCGCATACTCCATCTTCTCTTGACCTATGGCATACTGCAGTCCCATCCCGAAATAAGTCCCATTCTCAAGCTGCATAAGTCCTGCAGGATTATAGTATGGACTTGAACCTGCACTGATGGCCCCTTGTTGGGCGGGATTGGCATTGTATTCCAAGGATAAGCTTTGTACATGGTCTATAGAGGCTGCAAAGGACACGGCAGAAAAAAGAACCCCCAATATTCCACTAACAACTTTTATTTTTTTCATAATCTGTTTTCTCCTTTAAATTGCATGAGTATTATGTTTATTTTTTAATCAACGGTGTAATATATCAGTATTTAATTAACATTAAATTAATTTAATGTTAAAATAAATTTATTTTTAGACTTTTTAAAATTCTGTTAGTAATTTTAAAAAACTCCAACCACTGCTAAACATGATCAAAAACATAGTATTTTAAATTTAAACTTGTAATGATTCCATTATATAAAAAATTTTCATTTTATTTTAAAAAGACCCCGGCTAAATAACCGGGGTCTTCCTCATATACTCTTTATAATCAAAATCATCATGATGCTCTTCTTTTATAAGCTGAAACTCTTCTAAGTTTATTTCTGGGAAATAGGAATCTCCTTCATACTTCCCATGAATATAAGATATATAAAGCTTATCCACAAGATCTTTTACCTGTCTGTAAATGCTAGACCCTCCGATAAAAAATACCTCTTTTTCAAGTTTTCCAGATTCTTCCAGGGCTTTTTCTATACTACAAAAAACTTCCACCCCTACGTGAGAAAAACTTTTGTCCCCTGTAATCACAATATTAACCCTTCCAGGAAGAGGTCTGCCTATCCCTTCAAAAGTTTTTCTTCCCATGATTATGACATTTCCCATGGTGGCTTTTTTAAACTTTTCCATCTCATCAGGTATATGCCATGGCAGGCTGTTGTTTTTACCGATAACTCTGTTTTCATCAAAGGCAACTATCAAGCTTATCATATTAATAGTAAAGGTCTCTTTGGCCTTTTTTTATACCTTCAAGCTTTACCATAAGTGTCTTCTTTACCTCAGGCAGAAGTTCACTTTTTTCTATCTGTCCCATTATAAGGCTATATCCCACTGCCTTTGTTTCCTCCCCTGCATAGTCTTCTAGGTATTCTGCCAAAGTCAGTATGGCATTAGGAGTACAGAAGTGGTGTATAAAACCTGGCTTTGAAAACTCCATAAAATGTTCACCTGTTCTCCCTAGACGGTAACATGCAGTACAAAATGACGGAGTAAATCCGCTGGACATGAGTTCTTTCATAACTTCATCCAAAGATCTTGTATCTCCTATTTTAAATTGTTCCTTAGAAAGGTCCTGTTCTCCCTTCTTTTTACTGTACCCCTGAAGTTCTATCTGGGTCCCTGCATCTATCTGAGATACCCCTAGCTTCATACATTCTCTTCTGAGTTCTGCATTTTCTCTGGCTGTCAGAATAAGACCTGTGTAAGGCACTGCCAGTCTTAATATGGCTATTATTCTTTTCAGCTCCATGTCCCCTACTATATATTCAGGGTCTTTTTTGGATCCAGTCGCTTCATTTAGTCTCGGGAATGATATGGTATGCGGTCCTACTCCAAAATTCGTTTCCAGATGCTCTACATGCTGCATCAGTCCCATAACCTCAAATTTCCATTTGTAAAGACCGAATAACGCCCCTATACCTACGTCATCGATTCC
>NZ_JBFHGC010000492.1:0-2201 GCF_041583315.1 Ilyobacter sp.
AGAACCATACAACGCATCCACGCAGCTGGCATGCAAGCAGGTGTCACACTTAATCCTCACACGCCAGTGGAGCTACTCGAGGACATTATTTGCGACGTAGACATGGTATTACTTATGTCTGTCAACCCTGGGTTTGGAGGGCAAACATTTATACCGTCTACTATAAAAAAAATAAAGGAAGTGAGGGAGATCGCTCCTACAGTAGATATTCAGATAGATGGTGGTATCACAGATATTACAATTAAACCATGTATAGAGGCTGGGGCAAATATATTTGTAGCCGGATCTTTCGTATTTGGTGGAGATTACAAGGAACAAATAGAAAAATTAAGGGGTTAAAGGGGGGCATATGTCTTTAGAAACAGTTAATAAGGTAATAGAAGATTTTACTAAACTTTTTTATGAAACGGAATCATTGGCACTTAAACAAGGAATTAAATGTTTAACTACCACAGAACTTCATGTTATAGAAGCTATTGGAAACCAATCATTGTCTATGAATAATTTATCTGATAAATTAGGTATTACCATGGGGACTGCCACAGTTGCCATAAATAAATTATCCACTAAGGGTTTTATAACTAGGAAAAGATCGGATAATGACAGAAGAAAAGTTTTTGTTTCCCTATCAAAAAAAGGTGAGAATGCACTTACTTATCACAATAATTTTCATAAAATGATAATTTCAAGTATTACAAGAAATATAGAAACAGAAAATTTAGAAATATTTACTACAGTATTCACTAAAATATTGGGAAATCTTAAAAATCAAGTAGAATTTTTTAAACCTGATGCCATCACTAATTTTTTAGAGGGAGATTCTGTAAGCGTTTTAGATGTCAAAGGAACTCCTGTGATTAAAAATTTCTTTGCTGGAATGGGTATAAAATTATACACTGAGTTAAAAATAATATCTAACTCACAGAGGGTAATTTCCATAAAAACTCCCGATGATGAAGTTGTGGAGATAAATAGTATAGATGCTAAAAACTTAATAGTAGTAAAAAAAGATATATAAGAAATTAATAGTAGGAGGGAGGGTACTAGCCTTCCTCCTATTTTTGTGAAATTAATTAAAAATCTAAAAGAAAAAAAACTGAGTCACGAATAACACAAAAAATATGTGCAGTTGGTGACTAAAAAGGAGATGATAACTATAGTAAAAAATTTATAGGAATTACACCACATACTTTAAGGGTGTGGCATAGAAGGTGATTCAAGATGAAAAGTTATCTAATAGAAATTAAACCAATTGAAGAACAAAAACAAAAAATTCATCAAAACATAGGTAATTGTAGAGTTGTTTATAACTTGTATTTAAAAAAACTTATTTCTAAAATTAATAAAACTATCAAAGTTAAAAAGTTAGAAAAGAAATTAAAAAGAATACAAAAAAGACTTTCAAGAAAAAATGAAAATAAAAAAATAGGAGGTGAGACTACTAACAAAAATATTTTGAAAGCTATATTAAATCTACAAAAAATACATTTTAAACTTAGCAACATCAGGACTGAATATATAAGATTCGTAGTGAACTCAATGGTAAAAAACAATCCACAGTTCATAACTATCGAAGATTTAAATATTAAAGGAATGATGAAAAATAAGCATTTATCTAAATCTATAGCCAAACAAAAATGGTATTATTTAATTCTTTTTTTAAAAGCTCAAGCCAATAAAAGAGGTATTCAAATAAGACAGGTAGACAGATGGTATCCATCTTCAAAAATTTGTAACAACTGTGGTTCTCTCAAAACAGAATTAAAATTGAGAGATAGAAAGTACATATGTGGTTGTGGATATATAGAGGACAGAGATTTAAATGCTTCATTTAATTTAAGGGATGCAAATGAATATAAAATAGCAAATTAAAAAGCTAATATTCATATGTACCGTTGGCTAAGACGGGAATTTAAGCCTGTGGACTGTTATAACAAATCTTAGTAGCTTAGGCGAGGCGAGACAGGGTGAAGCAGGAAAAATCAAAAATGTATAGATTTATATAAATTTTTGTTAGCAGATGAATAAAAATGAAAAAGCAACAGGCAATGGAACATTTTCACGGGAAAGACAATTTAAATTGTATTCAGTCAGTTTTAAAAGTTTATCAAGAAGAATTTGACTTATCGGATGAATTTATAGAAAAAGCACAAATATATGGCGGTGGGAGAGCAGAAAATGGAATTTGTGGAGCCCTTTAT
>NZ_JBFHGC010000493.1:0-2199 GCF_041583315.1 Ilyobacter sp.
GTTATTTATATGGACAGCAAACTTATTTTAGGTGGTCATACTTTTGAGAGCAGGCTACTCACAGGAACAGGAAAATTTTCAGATAAAAATCTTATTGCTCCTATGCTGGATTCCAGCAGGTCAGAAATAATAACAATGGCACTGAGAAGAATCGACTTTAAAAACCCGAAGGAAAATATATTAAATTACATCCCTAAAAATGTAACTCTTCTCCCTAATACTTCTGGAGCCAGAACTGCCGAAGAAGCAATCAAAATAGCCAGGATAGCAAGGGAGGCCGGATGCGGAGACTTCATAAAAATAGAGATCATCAACGATATGAAGTACCTCATGCCAGACAACTACGAGACAATAAAGGCCACAAAGGTACTAGCAGCTGAGGGCTTTATTGTGCTCCCCTATATGATGCCTGATCTCATAGCAGCAAAAAAACTAGAAGATGCAGGAGCAGCTGCAGTAATGCCTTTAGGTGCTCCCATTGGATCAAACAGAGGTCTTGAGACAAGGGCTCTTATAGAGATGCTGAACGACAATAAGAGAGTCCCTATCATAGTGGATGCCGGTATAGGAAAACCTTCTCATGCGGCACAGGCTATGGAGATGGGATGTGATGCTGTCCTCGTGAATACAGCCATCGCCACTGCTCACGATCCGGTAAAAATGGGAAGGGCATTTTCCCTGGCTGTAGAGGCAGGCCGTGAAGCTTATCTTGCAAAAATGGCAGAGGAAAAAAAATATGCCAGTGCCAGTTCTCCACTTACAGGATTTCTTTTTAGAGGTGAGGAGAAATGAGTTTCTACTCTATAATGAAAAACTGGGAGAATTTTGACTTTGAAGATTATTTCTCTCAAGTTTCCTCTGAAGATATAAAAAGAACCCTTCAGAAAGATAAGATTGAAGAGCTGGATTTTTTAAATCTTCTTTCTCCGAAAGCCAAGGATTTTCTGGAAGATATGGCGAAGAAATCTTATTCTGTCACAAGACAGCATTTCGGAAATATAATATCACTCTACATCCCTCTATACGTCTCCAATTACTGCACAAACCACTGTGTTTACTGCGGCTTTAATAAGGAGAATAAAATTGTGAGGAGGCACCTTTCCCTTGAAGAGGTGGAAACAGAGCTCCTAGCCATATCCAAAACTGGAATGTCTCATATAATCCTCCTTACAGGAGAAGCAGAAGGATTGGTGGATATAGTTTATCTCAAGGGTATAGTGGAAATGGCTGCCAAATATTTCCCGTCTGTGTCTATAGAGGTGCTGCCCCTCAAAACAGACGACTATCAGATATTAAAAAACTCCGGGCTAGACGGACTCACAGTATATCAGGAAGCTTACGACGAAGAGGTTTATGACGGGGTTCATCTCGCCGGAGGAAAAAAAGACTTTAAATTTCGACTGGACACTCCGGAAAGAGGTGCTTTGGCAGGTCTCAGAAATGTAAATATAGGTCCGCTTTTCGGTCTTGGAGAAATAAAAAAAGAAGCCTTCTTTGCAGGGCTTCACCTGAAGTATCTAACAGACAAGTATCTCAACACTGAGTTTGGCATATCTCTTCCCAGGATAAACGATGCCGAAGGGGGCTTTAAGCCCTTCCATAAAATGGACGATGTTACCTTTATTCAGGTGATGACTGCTTACAGATTATTCCAGCCAAAAGCAGGAATAACTGTATCAACAAGAGAAAACCATGAATTCAGAAACAACATAATGCCTCTGGGAGTTACAAAGTTTTCTGCAGGATCAAAAACAGGAGTAGGGGGATATGCAGACGGGGATAAATCCACATGTCAGTTTGAGATAAGTGATAAGAGCAGTATAGAGGAAACTGAAAATTCTATAAGAGAGAGGGGGTTTCAGCCTGTCTATAAAGACTGGCACCTTATATGATGAAGATAGGAATAGCAGGAGCCGGTGGAATCGGGTCAAATGTAGCTGTGCATCTGGTAAGAACCGGAGTAACAGATCTGAAAATAGCAGATTTTGACACCATAGAGAAATCAAATCTCAACAGGCAGTTTTATTTTCACCATCAGATAGGAGCCTCCAAAGTTGATACCCTAAAAAAAAATCTTCTGGATATCAATCCAAATGGCTTTTTTCATGTGGAGAACATAAAACTTGATAGGGAAAATATGGCTGACTTTTTCCGTGATTGTGATATCGTGGTAGAAGCCTTTGACAAATCAAAATACAA
>NZ_JBFHGC010000494.1:0-2191 GCF_041583315.1 Ilyobacter sp.
CTTTGGAGAATGCCTCTGTTTGACGACTACAAAGAGCTGGTAAAATCAGATATAGCCGACCTTAAAAACTCCGGCGGAAGGTGGGGAAGTGCTCCTAGTGCTGCGAAGTTTATAGAGGAATTTTCAGAAGGTCTCCCTTGGATGCATATAGACATAGCCGGAACTGCCTTTGTAACCAGTGCAAAGGATTATTTTCCAAAAGGAGCCACAGGAAATATGGTAAGATCTCTCTACGGCTATCTTAAGATGAAATAATATTCCATTATTGATTAGTCCACGGTGCTATTGAAATTTTTATAATTATGTGTTAAAATATAAAAAAGAGAAATTTGTGGTCTATTTTTTGGCACTGTGTATGTAAACAGTAATAATGTTATTTGATTAAGTGGAGGAAGCTATGCAAAACGGATATGTATTTCATTTGTTGTTTTTGGGAACTATTATGATGATATTTAAGGTTTCAGCATATTCAATCATGTAAACAAAAGGGATCTACAAGAATCTCATGTTTTGTATAAAAGAATATTAAACTCTGTATGACTGGCGGATAGTGGGAAAAACCCACAGGGATTACAGAGCTGAAAGCCGACCGCCTGGGCGAATAGATTACTTGAATGAGTCTATTTGTTCGGGGGGTCTATTTTTTATAAAAAACAATATGGAGTTGATATGAATGAAAAAATTTGATCCATGGAGTGATTTTAAAGAAGGCAAGTGGCAGCAGGAGATTGACGTTAGGGATTTTATACAAAAAAACTATACGCCTTATGACGGAGACGAACTATTCTTAAGCGGACCTACTGAGAGGACAAGACAACTTTTCAATAAATTTGAAGACCTTAGAAAAACAGAGCTGGAAAGAAATGGAGTGGTTGATATAAACACAGATACTGTATCTTCACTTCTCACTTATGAAGCAGGGTATCTGGATAAAGAGAATGAGATAATAGTAGGGATACAGACTGATAAACCCCTAAAGAGGGGGGTAAATCCATTTGGCGGAATAAAAATGACAAGACAGGCTGTAGAGGCCTACGGATATGAGCTGGACCAGAAGATAGAGGATTATTTTGAATATAAGACTACTCATAATGACGGTGTATTCAGAGTGTACAATGAGGCTATGAAGACAGCTAGGAGTACTGGAATAATAACAGGACTGCCAGATGCCTATGGAAGAGGGCGTATTATAGGGGATTACAGAAGAGTATCCCTATACGGGGTGGATTATCTGTTAGAGGAAAAGAAAAAAGACAAGCTGATATACGGACGTCAAAAAATGACAGAAGAGAATATACGGCTTTTAGAAGAACTGTATAAACAGATTGATTTTTTGAAGAAGATGAAAGAGATGGCAAAACTTTACAACTGCGATATTTCAGCACCGGCTGAAAATGCCCGAGAGGCTGTCCAGTGGCTTTATTTTGCATATCTTGCATCGGTAAAAGAGCAAAACGGTGCTGCCATGTCGCTGGGAAGGGTAAGTACCTTCTTAGATATTTATTTTCAGAGAGATATAGAGAGGGGAATTCTTACAGAAGAATCTGCCCAGGAGATAATAGATGATTTTGTACTCAAGCTGAGAATGGTAAGACAGCTGAGAACACCGGAATACAATGAACTTTTTGCAGGAGACCCCAACTGGATAACGGAAGTTATAGGGGGTACCGGAGTGGACGGACGTTCTATGGTGACAAAAAGCTCTTACAGATTACTAAACACCCTCTATACCCTGGCTCCGGCACCTGAGCCGAATATAACTGTACTCTGGTCAGAATCCCTTCCTGTGAAGTTTAAACGATTCTGTGCAAAGGTATCTATGGATACTGACTCTATACAGTATGAAAACGATGACCTCATGAGACCTAGATACGGTGACGATTACGGGATAGCCTGCTGTGTATCGGCCATGAAAATAGGTAAACAGATGCAGTATTTCGGTGCCAGATGCAATATGCCGAAAATACTTCTCATGGCACTAAACGGTGGACGAGACGAGGTTTCCGGAATGCAGACAGGTCCGGAGAGTGAGCCTTTTCAGTGTGAACCTCTGAATTATGATGATGTGATCAAAAGACTGAAACTTTACAGAGAATGGCTCTGTGAGCTCTATGTAAATACCATGAATATTATTCATTTTATGCATGACAAGTATGCCTATGAGAAGACCCAGATGGCCCTCCACGATACC
>NZ_JBFHGC010000495.1:0-2190 GCF_041583315.1 Ilyobacter sp.
ATATGGAGAGTATAAGGATATTTGCCACTGTGGACCTAAAGGGAGACGAAGAAGGTCTTCTAGAAGCGGTGAAATACTATAACAAAGAAATAGCTGTGATTTCCAGGGAGGAAATACTTCCAATAGAAGATGATTTTGAAGGTTCGGATTTTGTGAAAAAGAGTATAGGGGTGAAGTCGGTGTCGGCTCCATGTGCACTCCTTGCTTCTAAATCTAAAGGTCAGTTTATAACTGAAAAAATGAGACATAACGGAATAACAGTATCATTGTATGAAGAGGAGATAAGAAAAGATGGGTAAAATATACGTAATAGGTATAGGTCCTGGAAATAAAGAAAATATGACTTTCAGAGCTTATAAAGCCATGGAAGACTCAGATATAATAGTGGGACATAAGACATATATAAATCTTGTGGAAGATCTGTTTGTGGGAAAAGAGACATTTAAGTCTGCAATGAAAAAAGAGATAGAAAGATGCCAGGAAACTCTGAAATTTGCCGAGGACGGGAAAACTGTAGCCCTTATAAGCTCTGGAGATGCAGGAGTATACGGAATGGCAGGAATAATGCTGGAAGTTGCTGCTGACAGCGGTATAGAGGTGGAAGTAATCCCTGGAGTAACATCTGCAAATGCTTCGGCATCAGTGGTGGGAGCTCCTGTAATGCATGACCACGCTACTATAAGCCTGAGTGATCTGCTTACTGACTGGGATCTTATTACAAAGAGGGTAAAACTTGCCTCTGAGGGAGATTTTATAATCTCTTACTATAATCCTAAAAGTTTCGGAAGACAGACTCAGATAGTGGAAGCATGGGAAATCATGATGAAATACAAAAAGAAAGATACACCAGTGGCTATAGTGAGAAACACAGGAAGAGATGGACAGGAATACGATCTTACAACCCTTGAAAAAATGCTGGATCACGAAATCAACATGTTTACAACGGTAATAGTAGGAAACTCAAAGACCTTCATAAAAGGCGGGAAGATGATAACTCCAAGAGGATACAAGGTATAAACTATGATCTGGATTATAGGGGGTACCAAAGATTCTAGGAATATAGTTGACAGGCTTGTGGGCAGAGAGATAATAGTATCGACAGCCACTGAATACGGGAAAAAGCTATTAAAAGGAATAAATGTGGTATCTGAACCTATGGACCAGATTGAGATGCAGGATTTTATAAAATCAAACAAGGTGGGGCTGGTGCTTGATGCCAGCCACCCCTATGCAGTAAATGTGTCTCAAAATGCAATACTTGCTTCTAAGGCTCAAAAAGTTCCGTATTTAAGATTTGAGAGGGATATGCTTTCTTATGAAGATGGTATAAAATTTACCTCTATGGATGATATGACAGAGTATATAGAAGAACTCGATGGAAAGATCCTGGTTACCCTGGGGAGTAACAACCTGGGATATTTCAAAGAACTAAAAAATCTTGAAAACATTTATTTCAGAATGCTTCCTGTAAAAGAGTCCCTTGAAAAGGCAGAAAAATCAGGGATACTTCCCAAACAGATAATAGCGATACAGGGCCCTTTTTCAAAGGAGTTCAACAAGGCTATTTATAAAAATTATGATATAAAATATGTAGTTACAAAGGAAAGCGGAGCTACAGGAGGAGAGCTGGAAAAGATAACGGCAGCTGCAGAGTGCGGAGTAAAACCTGTCATATTATCGAGACCTCAGATAGATTATCCTTGGAAAACTGGTGAAATAGACCAAATAATAAAAAAGGTGATGGAATATGAAGAAGCATAAAAATATAATGGTACAAGGGACGGCATCCTCTGTGGGAAAGAGTCTTGTTACAACAGCATTATGCAGAATCCTCTATAAGGACGGATATTCGGTATGTCCTTTTAAATCACAAAACATGGCTCTAAACTCTTTCATCACTGAAGACGGGAAAGAGATGGGTAGAGCTCAGGTAGTCCAGGCAGAAGCCTGCGGAATAAAACCTGAAGCCTTTATGAACCCTATATTACTAAAACCAACGACAGATAGAAAATCACAGGTAATCTTAAACGGTAAGGCTCTCAGAAATATGACTGCAAGGGAATATCATGAATTTAAGCCTAGCCTAAAAGATGAACTGATAAAAATATACGGTACAATCGAAAAAAATTATGACGTATCAGTAATAGAAGGTGCAGGAAGTACTGCAGAAATAAACCTCAAAGAGGGAGA
>NZ_JBFHGC010000496.1:0-2179 GCF_041583315.1 Ilyobacter sp.
AACTTTTGTAGGCTTATTCTTTATAATTTTTATTTCATTTTTCTTGTTTACCAACAACTGATAATCTCCCTCTGCAGCAAAGATGACTCCCTGCTTAAAATAATTCTTAAGAAGTCCTAAAATTTCATCCACAGCCTCTTCGGAATCCATATTTTTATGAGTGGTATTTTTATCAAAAATATAAGAAAACTGGTATTGTTGTTTTTCTTTTGACAAAAAAGGTTTTACCGATACTTTGTTAAAGTCCACATCTGCACCCTTTTTTTTATTGCTCAATGTCGCAGATATCATCGACCCTTCCGAAGTCATTTTTTCCATTAATTTTTTCAGTTTATCCATCTGTATCATCTCCAAACTTTATATATGATAGTTCCCAAAAGAAACAAATCTATAAATATATTCAATCTCTTTATTCTATCATGTATTCAGATTTTTATAAAGTGTTACAGGGATATTACCTTATGTCATCTCAACCTTGGTCCCTCTCTCACCTGGTATAGCTGCATAGACCTGTAGTTTTCTCGGTACACGTTCCTTTATATCATCTACATGGGTTATTATTCCAACCTTGAGTTTTTCCTGATTTTTAAGGGTTTCAAGGGAGTTTATTACCCTTTCTAGAAGAGAAGAATCCAGGGTGCCAAATCCCTCATCAAGGAAGAAAAATTCAAGCTGAGACTTCCCCTTTAGCTGTATCTGATTGGACAGAGCCAATGCCAGAGAAAGGGACACTAGGAAGGTTTCCCCTCCTGACAGCGTCGAGCTTCTCCTTTTCTCACCGCCGTTGAAGTTGTCCACCACGAGAAAGTTTGCTGAGTCATCTATTGCAAGACTGTATTTCCCGTTTGTTATTCTAGAAAGTCTCCTTGCAGCATTTGAAACTATACTTCTCAGCCTGCTCACAGCAAGGTATTCTACAAAGGCATTTCCCTGAAAAAGTTTTGACAGGTCTTCTAGAAGGCTCAGCTCCTTCTTCTTCCTATCCGACTCTTTTTTCAAATCCCCCACTTCTTTCAGAAGTTTTTCCATATCCCCTATACTCTTCTCAAGAAGGACTATTTTACTCTCCAGCTCTTTTTTCTGATTTTCAAAGGCCACTTTCTCATTCTGAGATATTGCCCATTCTGATTCTGTTACCACTCTCCCGGCAATTTTTTTATCAAGATTTTCCAGAGATATTCTGTTTTTTTCACATTTTTCCTGATACTCTTTGATCCACCCTTTAAGAGTTGCCATTTCATCATCTGAGAGAAAAGACTCTTCAGCTTCGTTTTCAGATAAAAATCCGAAAATCTCCATTTTTTCCTCTGCTTCTTTCCTGTAGAGCTCAGCCTGGGATTCCTTCTCTCCCAGAGAACCCTTTATTCCTGAGGATTTACTCTCTATGACATGAATATTTTCTTTCAGATCATCCACCAGTTTTCTTTTCTCACTGATATCTTTTCTGATATTTATAAGCTCATTTTTTATATTCCTCTGCTCTTTTTCCATTTCTTTCATCTCACCAAGACGTTTCTGAAGGCCCTCTATACACAAACCTTCAGACATATACTTTGGTACTGTGTTCTCTAATTCTATTTTTATGAGGTCTCTCCTGCTGCCTTTAGATTTTTCCGACTCTTTAAGCTCCGCTATAGTAATTTGACAGTTTGCTGTTTTTTCTATAATAAGAGTTTTTTCTGTAATAAGTTTATTTTTAAGTCCTGTGAGTTCTTCTTTTTTTCTCTGTATCTCATCATTTTTAATTTTTATATCTTCAGATTCTTTTTTAATTTTTTCAATCTCAGAATCCATATCTGATAAATTTCTTTCTTTTAACTGAGCCTTTTTACTTTTCAGATCAGATAATATTTTTTCCAGATTTATCTTATATAATTTCTGTTCGATAGATTTTTTTTCCGCCTCTATACTCTCTATGATATTATCATCTGCTACACCTTCAGAAGCCTCTGCCACTTGAGGATGCTCTTTGGATCCACATACTGGGCAGGATTCCCCCTCTTTCAGATTTTTTGCCATTTTCCATGCTATCTGTCCATCTCGTACTTCACAGGCCTTTTTCAGTTCATCTTCCTTTAAGGAAAGTGATCTTTTCAGTGTACTCTTTATTTTTTCTAATTCTGACAGCTCATCTTCAAGGAATTTGACATCCTTTTCCAAAAGCTCCACTTCTTTCCTC
>NZ_JBFHGC010000497.1:0-2176 GCF_041583315.1 Ilyobacter sp.
ACTGCCCCTGATGCCCCACAGGTAGGAGCAGTTACAACTCTTCCGCCGCCTCCATTTTCTTCAGATACAGCTAGAGTATAGGCAAATATTCTACCTGTAAAACCATTTCTAGAATTATCCCTCCTGGCTTTTCTGTAAAAAGACTGAGCCTTTCTTGGATATTTTAATGTTCCTGGAAGTACTCCTGTCTTATTGATTCCTGTTTTTACGCACTTCTCCATGGCTTCCCATATATTTTGAAGAAATTCCCAGACAGACGGTCCTTCCATCTCTTCGACATACTCCCACATCTCTTTCCTGTTTATTTCGCACCACTCCATAATTTCACTCATAGTACTGAGTGAATAAACCTTTGTGAGCCCATGCCTTGACTCTCCATCTTCCATGATGGTTCCTCCACCTACAGAAAAAACCAGCCACTCTCTTGTAATACCACCATTATCATCCAAAGAAATAAATTTCATACCATTAGTATGATACTCATGTACTATCTCAGGTTTCCAGATAATTTCCGTATGCTTTGGACTAAGGGTTTCTATGATTACTGAATCTGTAAGATGACCTCTTCCAGTTGCTGCCAAAGAGCCGTATAATTCCACTCTAAAATTTGCTGCATCTGGATTTTCAGACTTAAATTTTTTCGCTGCTCTTTCTGGTCCCATCGTATGAGAACTAGAAGGTCCGTTTCCAATTTTAAATAGCTCTTTTAAAGAATCCATGTTCCTCCTTTTCCTACAACATAAAATTATTTACAACAATATAATATAAAAAAATTCATTTTTCTGTAATTCTCACTATCGATAATATACTCATATTTAAGATAAGTCAATACATTTTGTAACAAATTATTACACAAAAATTAAAAAAAGCTGCTTTTAGGCAGCTTTTTTTGTTATGTTAAATTCAGTATATTGTTGATATTTCTACCCAAAACATTCTTTTTTAAATTTGTATAATGTATTTTATCGTAGATCAAGCTTTCACATATTTTTATGAAAAATTTTTAAATTATTAGAGTATTTCTCTTTCTCAATAACTCCAATTCAAATATTTATTACAACAGAAAATTCTTATAATTTTTAAACTTTAATCTATGCTTTTTTAATAATAAAAAGACCGGAAAAAACCGGTCAGATTAACATTCTGCATCAAAATTAAATTTTGCAAGTCCTCCGAGAGAGGTTTCCTTGTATTCGCACTTTAAGTCTCTTCCTGTTTCCTTCATAGTGAGAACCACCTGATCAAAGGATACTGCATGCTGACCATCTGTATAGAGGGAATAGTTTGCAGCATCAAGAGCCCTTACTGCTGCTGCTGCATTTCTTTCTATACATGGTATCTGCACATATCCTCCTACAGGGTCGCATGTGAGACCTAGATGGTGTTCTAAGGCTATCTCTGCTGAATATTCTATCTGCTTCAGAGATCCTCCCAGAAGGAAAGTAGACATTCCAGCGGCCATAGAACAGGCTGCACCTACCTCTGCCTGACATCCACCTTCAGCACCGGATATAGTTGCATTTTCCTTTATTATATTTCCTATAAGTCCTGCAATTGCAAGCCCCTTCAAAACCTCATCCTCTGAAAGGTTATATTCCTCTTTCAGAGCATACAGAAGACCAGGTATCACTCCAGAAGCTCCGCAAGTAGGTGCAGTAACTACTCTCCCCCCTCCTCCGTTCTCTTCAGATACAGCAAGGGTATAGGCGAATATTTTTCCTGTAAAACCATTTCTTGAATTATCCCTTCTGGCTTTCCTGTAAAAAGACTGAGCCTTTCTAGGATATTTCAATTTTCCTGGAAGCACTCCGGTTCTGTTTATTCCTGTTTTTATACAGCTTTCCATAGCTTCCCATATTTTTTCAAGGAAAGGCCATATAGAGCTTCCTTCCATCTCCTCTACATATTCCCACAGTTCTTTTCTGTTTTTAGTGCACCAGTCCATAATTTCAGTCATTGTCCCCAAAGGATACACACTAGATCCCCCTTGTCTTGCCTGACCATCTTCCATTATAGTTCCGCCGCCTACTGAAAAAACCAGCCACTCTTTTATTATATTCCCGTCAGAATCCAAAGCAAAAAACTTCATTCCGTTTGTATGGTATTCATAGTTTACTTCTGGCTTCCATAAAATTTCTGTTTCCTTTGGTTTTAATGTCTCTATAATTATCCAGTC
>NZ_JBFHGC010000498.1:0-2165 GCF_041583315.1 Ilyobacter sp.
AGTTTAAATAGAGGACAAATCAATTTTTAATATCGGGTCAATTTTATATACAATCCCAATATTTTTTCTATTTTTGGATATTTTGTGGGAATTATTCTCATATTTTATGAAGGAATCAATATCCTATTGAGCTTCACTAGTATGAAATTATGTTTTTATGCAATACATATATTAAATGAAAAAATTTGTGGCTGAAATCTGTCTGAAGATAATCCATACATCCAATTTTTAATATGAAGGATTACGGTCTAATCAACTCTCTTAAAACTTTTTTATTTGAGTTAAATATAGGCTTAGGATATTTCAAAAATTACATATAAGTTATTTAAAATAACAAAACTGAATATAATATCCAGTATATTGGCCTCCAGACGGAGGCCTTTTTTTCAATTTTCATGAATCTCCCTGTTGACCTTATTTAATCAGTGGTGTATAATGGTGTATGAAGAATAAGGAGGGATTTTTTATGCCGCAAGTTTTTAAAAGACATAATATTTTATTTTCAGATGAAGAATGGGATCTTATAACTGAAAAAGCAAAGGAACTTAAAATTTCTGTTAGTGAGTTTATAAGAAAAACGATGACTAAAGAAATACAAGAAAGAGACAGTCAAGACCTTTTAAATTATATAAATGAAAATTGTGAATATGTATCTCCCAAAGAAGAGGAAGAAATAATACGAATGCTGGAAGGAATAGATTTAGACGATGATTCTGATGCAGTAGAGGTGACTGTGGATGATATCTTACAAGGTTAAATATAAAAAAGAAGCCCAAAAATTTTTATTAAGAAATAAAAAAGTAGGACTTCAATTTCACAGAGTCTTTGATAATATATCAAAAGATATTGAGTCAGTAGACTTGTATAATATAAAGAATCTTCAAGGTTATGAGAATTTAAAGAGACTTAAGATAGGGAGTTATAGATCTATTTTTAAAATAGACAATGAAGGGCAATTAATTATTGTAGCAATCATTGGTCCTCGTGGTGACATATATAAAAAAATAAAGGGTCTTTAGATTTTCAAAAAAGTCTGTTTCAAGTTTGTGTAACTATTTTAGACAACAAAACTAAATATAATACTCAAGATATGCTTAGAGGTCTCCTTATGGAGGCCTTTTTGTTTCTATAATTTAGTATTGATTCAATTATTTGTAGTAATATGTGCTTTATTTATATTCGATAAACTAATGTTATATACAACATATAATTTTACTAGAAGTGATCTCATTGTATCATGTGGATTTTTATACAAGAGAAAATGGGAAATGCCCTGTAAAAGATTTTCTAGATTCTCTTGAAAAAAAGATGTTAGCAAAAGCTTTAAGAGAATTAAAACTGCTTCAAGATAATGGACGAGATTTAAAGGAACCTCATGTGAAATATATGAAAAATGGATTATATGAGCTTAGAGTAAAAGCTGGTTCAGATATATCTAGAATATTCTATTTTTTTTCTAATGAAGATATAATTTTAACAAATGGGTTTATCAAGAAAACACAGAAACCCCAAAAAAAAGAATTTGATAAGGCACTAGAGTATAAAGATGATCATTTAAGGAGGTATGAAAATGAAATTTGATAATTATTTAACTGAAAAATTGAAGGATATTGAAATTAAAGAAAAGTATGATAGATTAAGACCTGAATATGAAATAATAACAGCAATGATAAAGGCTAGAAAAGAAAAAGGTATAAGTCAGTCTGATTTAGCTAAACTAATAGGTACAGATCAATCAAGGATCAGTAGACTTGAGAAAGGATCTCTCAATCCAAGTCTAGAATTTTTAAAAAGGGTAGCTGAAGGTTTAGGTCAAGAGCTACATATATCTTTTATTCCAAAGCATTCATAATCTAACCTATAGAATTAATTTCTGTTAAAAAGACTTCAGTTGATGAAGTCTTTTTTTGTAGAAGAAGAAAACCACCTGGTATGCAGGTGGACCCAAAATTTCGAAAGGCTATACTTGATTACTCTCGATCAATTTAATGAAAAGCCGGTTATAAAAGGTGGTAAGCAGTGTGTTCTTCTAGGAAAAACCATTCTGAAAAGCACCATGGATGAGAAGGCAGGTATTATGACGTGGGTAGATAAAGATCATCTTACATTGATAAGTTGGGGGATTGATGTTGAACCCGAGAAGGAATCATGTAAAAAGTACTACC
>NZ_JBFHGC010000499.1:0-2164 GCF_041583315.1 Ilyobacter sp.
AAAGAGGAGATAAAAGAAGCAATGGCTATCATGGATAAGGTGCTATACGAAGTTGATGAAATGATTAAATAAGAAGATCTAAATATATGATTAAAAAAAACAACTGAAGCAAGACCTACTATTATATATAATGCCCATCTTGATCATGTGGATACAACAGTATCCACGCACACTTTATAAGAAGGTGAGGACTGATTATATAGAAAGAGCGGTCAAAAGCAATACGGCTATTTATATAAAAATTGTAATAGCTAGAGAGGAAGCTCTGTAAAATTTATCATGATAAATTAAAAATTGGGGGAGTGAGTTATATGAAAAAATTTATTCAAAAATTAACTATTTTGGGGATGGCTTTAGCCTTGGTAGCCTGTGGTGGTAAAAAAGAAGAAGAGGCCTCTGTAATTAAGATTGGTTCTGTTCTTCCACTTACTGGTGGTGTTGCAGCTTTTGGACAGGCATCTAAAAATGGTATTTTACTGGCACAAGAGGAAATAAACAAAAAAGGTGGAATTAACGGTAAAAAAGTTGAAATTATATTCGAAGATGACGAGGCAAAACCTGCCAGTTCAGCAAGTGTTACTCAGAAACTCATAAACAATGACAAAGTAATAAGTATAATAGGGGCAGTTAATAGTACATGCAGTATAGCTGATGGTCCTATTGCAACACAGAATAAAATTCCTATGATTACACCTGTGTCTACAAACCCGAAAGTAACAACTCAAGGTGGAGAATATGTATTCAGAGCCTGTTTTATCGATCCTTTTCAAGGTAAAATTTTATCTAAATTTGCTATTGAAGATTTAAAAGCTAAAAAAGCTGCTGTTTTGTATGATGTAGGAAATGATTATAGTAAAGGACTTGCAGAATTTTTTGAAGAGGCCTTTAAAGAAGCTGGGGGAGAGGTCGTAGCATCTGAGACATATAATACAGGGGATTCTGATTTTAATGCTCAGCTGACAAAAATAAGTGCCCTAAAGCCTGAAGTACTAATATTGACAGACTACTATAACACTGTGGGACTCATTGCCAAGCAAGCCAGAGCAGCAGGAATAGATGCAGTATTTTTAGGAGGAGACGGTTGGGATTCACCTGATCTATTCAATGTCGGTGGAGAGGCTATAAACGGTGGATATTTCACTAATCACTATTCTCCAGACGACACAGCTAGTCAAGTTGTAGAATTCAAAGCAGCTTATGAGAAAAAATATAATGAAGTACCTAGCTCTTATGCAGTTCTAGCCTATGATGCCGCCAATGTTTTATTTGCAGCAATAGAACAAGCCGGTTCTACTGACGGAGAGAAAATAAAAGACAGTCTTAAGAATATTGAATATCAGGCTGTAACAGGAAAAATAAAATTTGATGAAGACAGAAACCCTATAAAAGGAGCTGTAATTTTAAAAGCTAAAGATGGAGAACAAAAATTTGTTAAAAACGTTAAATTATAAATCTATTCTTGAAATTTATAAACAAGTGTTTAAAATGAATGTTAGTTGATGTAAATACGAAAACCCAAAGAGAAGTTGATCGCTGGACATTGTTTTTTATACTAATATGATGTAATCATAGATTCGTTCAATGTTATCAGAAGATTGTCGTGCTAAAATCACAGAATTTTCAACATATAATCATTTAAAAAATTTACCTCAGGCTAGGTTTTTCATTGCCTGAGGTAAATTAAAGGGTTGTAATTATAAATTTATTAATTAAAATCTAAACAATAATTATTGCATCAGACATCTAGAAAGCAACCCTATTCATAGAAAAAGACAATATAAGCATGATCGGACAGAATTTACCTATAGAGGGGGTAGCTTCCAAAAGAGCTATCAGGAAAATACAGAATTTTTTAATGATGTATTACCTTGGTTTTTCAGTAATAAATAAAAAAAGTACAAATAATATTAAAATCTCTATTCTTGGTGCTGGATCTGTTGCTAGAAAATAGGATAGGTTTCCCGTGCATTGGAAGCAGTTTGGACCGAAGTTGTGTTTAAAATCTTCGGTTTTTTGTGGCTGACGAGGTATCTCAGAGGTTTGATTCCTTAAAAAAAAGAGGGTACTTATTTTTTAGTTTTCAGAAATTTAGAGTAGATATGTAAAGCGGTAATGCAGTCTGGCTATAGCATTATAGAGGATATGATATCAGGGATAATCTACT
>NZ_JBFHGC010000500.1:0-2159 GCF_041583315.1 Ilyobacter sp.
CTATGGGTGCAGGTTGTGACCACCTTGAGTATGTGAGAACACAGCTCGTTTATGCTCTGGCTGTTGCTGCTATCTCTCTTGTCTTCGGATATCTTCCGGCTGGACTCGGAGTACCTATCGGAATGATTTTACCGGTAGCTGTCCTGGTTACTTATCTCCTGGTTAGATTCGTAGGAAAACCCGTGGATCAGGTCGAGACAAAAATTGAAAGTATAGTACAATAATATAAATAAAAAATCCGCCTTTTAAGGCGGATTTTTTATTTAGGTTTCAGAAACTAAGAAATCTATTTTAGTTGACTGTTTTTTATTGCATCTGCAACCTTCAGGACTTTTACTGTCTCTTTCACATCGTGAACTCTCAGTATAGAGGCTCCCTTAGATACAGATATTGCAGCGACTGCGAGACTTCCCTCTAGCCTTTCATCCACCTGCGTCCCTAGGATATCTCCTATGAATTTTTTTCTAGAAGCTCCTACAAGTATTGGCTTCCCGAGAGTTTTAAACTCATCAAGCCTGTTTAAAATTTCAAGATTGTGGTCAAAGGTTTTTCCAAATCCAATTCCTGGGTCCAAAATTATCTTCTGACTTTCAATCCCTGCATTTTCACCTATATCAATACTTTTTTTAAGCTCATATATCAGATCATCTATGAGGTCGTCATATTTAGGATTCTCCTGCATGGTCTTAGGCGTCCCCTGCATATGCATGAGGATGCAGTAGGCCCCTGCTTTTGATATTACCCTGGCCATGTCACTGTCGCCCCTCAGACCGCTTATATCGTTTATTATATGAGCTCCTCTATTTAGACACTCTCTGGCAACCTCAGACTTATATGTATCTATTGAAATAGGTACATTTAACTCTTTAGTTAGCCTCTCTAAAACCGGAAGTAGTCTTTCTAGCTCCTCTTCTGCAGGAACATACTTGGCCCCGGGTCTTGAAGACTCTCCCCCTATATCAATTATATGTGCCCCCTGCTTTACCATCTCTTTTGCATTTTTTACGGCCTCTTCCACAGAGTTGTTTTTTCCACCATCAGAGAACGAATCGGGAGTTATATTAAGTATCCCCATCACATAACTTTTCTTTGAAAAATCAAATTCCTGTCCTGCTATTATGACTGGTTTTATTTTGCTGTCATATTTTATAAGGACATTTTTTATCTCCTCTGCCATCATCTTGAGGTTCATTCTGCTTTCAACCAGTTTATGATAGAGCCTGTTATACTGTGAAAGGTTTGCAGAGATTACCACATCTGTCATCTCGATATTAAGATCACTCAGTTCCTTTGCCACAGATACATCAGCACCTACAGACAGGGACATCTGTTTTATAGCATTTGCACTTCTAGAGTCTAGGTTTTTTATTTTGAGATTTCTGAAAACAGCTTTTTCTGCCATCTCCCTTAGTTCTCCCTCATAAACCCCTATACCCTGAAGTTCTCTCTTAGCCTCATCAATATTTTCAAGATTTATTACTCTGGTACAATAATTTTTCATATAAAACTCCTCTCTATATTCCCCAGTCCCTAGGGTAACGAAATTCTCTTCCTATTGTTCTTCTTGATATCTTCGCTATCAAAGGAAGTTTTCTTTTATATTGGGAAAGCTTTATCTTTCTTATTATGGTATCTACTATCCACTCTTGGAACCCCTCTTCCAGAAGTTCATTTTTTTTATATCTTTCATCTATAAGTCTGTGAAGAATTCTGTCTGCCATGTTGTATGAGAACCCAAGCTCGCTTTCGTCACTCTGACCCTCCCAAAGGTCCGCACTTGGCTTTTTATCTATTATCTCTTTAGGGACACCCAGTCTTTCAGACAGTTCCCATACATGGGTTTTATAGAGGTCTCCTATGGGATTTATAGCCGATGCCGAATCTCCAAACTGTGTGCTGTATCCCAAAAGTATCTCAGTTTTGTTAGATGTTCCCAAAACCAAGGCACTTTCCTTTGCAGACCTGTCGTATAAAATTGTCATTCTTTCTCTGGCCATCTTATTTCCCTTCCTCATATTATCCATATCAGGATTTTTTTCAAAATAAGCATCTACCATATCAGTTATTTCCATGAGTTCTGTTTTTATTCCAGTAGCTTCTACCAGAAGCTTGGCGTGGTCTACACTTTCTTTACTAGAGCTCTTATAAGGCATCATTAC
>NZ_JBFHGC010000501.1:0-2159 GCF_041583315.1 Ilyobacter sp.
CTCTTGGAAATAAATATCCAAAGAGCTTCTTTTATTTTTAAATAAATTACTGAATTTCTCCGAAAGGCTGTCACTTTTCCTTGATGAAAAGTAACCAAAAATCAAGCCTTGTCTTGTCCAAGCTAAAATATAATCAATTTTACTAAAAATACAAAACTCGCTGCGCTCAGACATTGTATTTTCTTTACGTAAAATTCATTATATTTCTTCACGCTCGTCCTGCGAATAGGCACTTCAAAACCTTTAAAAGACTTTAAAGATTCTAAAGATTTTAAAAAGCATTTAAATATTTTAATCTTTAAGTGGCATTGACAAAATCAGCGTTAAGGATGACCGCAGAGAAATCCTTAGAAAAAATCGACTGTTTGAGCGCAGCGAGTTTCGAGTTTTTCTTGGATTTCCAAGGTCATTTAGCTTATTTTTCACAGGCCTTGATTTTTGGTTACTTTTCATCAAGGAAAAGTAACAGAGTTCGTAGAAATTCAGTAATTTACCCATAAAAGATCAAATAAATAAAACTGCAAATTCAAAAAAATATTTACGCTGGTAAAGTAAAGGGGTATAATTATTTTGAACTTGTTTAGAGGAGGGGTAAAATGAATAGAATATCAAAAAAAATGATATTTATCACAGGAGCCACAAGCGGGATAGGAAGAGCCACAGCCATGGCCTATGCAAAAATGGGGGCGAATCTCATTCTTACAGGAAGAAATATAGATGTATTAAAGGAGATGAAGTCAAAACTCCATGAATGGTACGACATAAAAGTACATATTCTGAAGTTTGACGTAAGGAATTTAGAAGAGATAAAAGATGCAGTGAACAATCTTCCTGAAGAGTTTAAAAAAATAGATATTCTGATCAACAATGCAGGGCTGGCTCTTGGGGTGGATAAAATCCATGAAAGCAGTTTTGAGAGTTTTGACACAATAATGGATACCAATGTAAAAGGACTTCTATATGTGTCGAGGGTTGTAATTCCATATATGCTAGAGCACAGTCCAGACGGTCATATTGTCAACATAGCATCCACTGCGGCTCAGGCTGCCTATGCAGGAGGAGGTGTCTACTGTGCCTCTAAAGCGGCTGTGAAGACTCTGAGTGACGGAATGAGGATAGACCTGATAGATACTCCTGTGAGGGTTACCACAATAAATCCTGGAATGGTGGAAACCAACTTTAGCATCACAAGATTTGGCGGAGATAAAAAAAGAGCAGACAAAGTATACGAGGGTATAGAGCCTCTAATGGCTGAAAATGTGGCGGACACAATAATATATGCAACTAATCTCCCTCTGAATGTACAGATATGTGATTTGACAGTTACTTCCAATCATCAAGCTGACGGAAGGACATCTTACAGGCAAAAATAATATGTCTGATGGGAATTATACTTTTATAGAGGAGGGTAAATATGAGATGCAGCTGGTGTGGGGACAACCCTCTATATGTAAAATATCATGATGAAGAATGGGGTGTCCCTGTGTATGATGACAGGATTCACTTTGAATTTCTGGTTTTAGAATCTGCCCAGGCAGGCCTTTCTTGGCTCACGGTCTTAAAGAAAAGGGAGAATTACAGAAAGGCTTATGAGGACTTTGATCCGAAAATCGTGGCAGAATTTGATCAGGAAAAAATAGAAGAACTCATGGAGAATGAGGGGATAATAAGAAACAGAAAAAAGATAGAAGCCTCTGTAAATAACGCACGGGTTTTTATGGAAATCCAGAGAGAGTTCGGGAGTTTCAGCAGTTATATATGGTCCTTTGTAGGAGGGAAGCAGCTTGTTTCCTGTAATGAAAGTATAGAGGAGCTTCCTGCAAAGACACCTCAGTCAGAAGCCCTGGCAAAGGATATGAAAAAACGCGGATTTAAGTTTCTAGGACCTGTAATACTTTATTCCCATATGCAGGCTACGGGACTTGTGAATGATCATATTATTTCATGTTTTAGATATAAAGAGGTTTCTGAATCAAAATAGTTTTTGTCATAAAGATTAATTTTTCAATACATCACAGATATATAACAATAAAAGGGGGAATTGAATTGGTAGTTCACGTAGTATTTTTTAAGTTTAAAGAGGAAAATAAAAAAGAAAATATGGAAAAAATGAAGAGGGATCTTGAAGCACTAGAGCTGAGTCAGCTCAGAAAACTTGA
>NZ_JBFHGC010000502.1:0-2156 GCF_041583315.1 Ilyobacter sp.
ACATCCCTTTGGAATATATATTGAGTGCCTATTTTCTTCTGAAAGTTCTATAGATATATATTTTCCATATGTTTCAGATTTTTTTCTGAGATCTAAAATTACATCAATTATTTTTCCTTTTATTACATAAACCAATTTTTCATGATCGTGTGGAGGAAGCTGGAAGTGCATTCCTCTGATTACATCTTTTTTTGAAACAGAATAATAGCTTTCTTTAAATTTGCTGCATAATTTATTTTCTTTGAAAAATTTTTTGTTATATGTTTTTGTAAAGCTTCCTCTTTCATCCTCTGCATGAAAAGTTTCTATTATAAAAACTCCTTTGAGCTCAGTTTTGATGAGTTTCATGTTATGCCTCCTTTTCTGTAAACTGTTTTATCTGATCCACACAAAGGTGGTAAACATCTTTATCTTTATAATTTTTATACCAATCTACTGTCATTTGAAGTGCTTCATCAATACTCAGTCTTGGCTTCCAACCTAATCTGAATCTTGACTTGGAAATATCAAGCACAAGAAGGTTGGCTTCATGGAGTTCTTTTGGGTCTGATATATCCTCTATACTTCCTTTTCCGTATAGTTTTATCAGTTTGTCAGCGACACTATAGACATTTACGATAGAGTCTAGATTGGGACCGAAATTCCATCCTTCAGAAAAGCCTATAGGGTTTTGCCACATCTTCTGTCCTAACAAAAGGTAGCCACTAAGTGGCTCTAAAACATGTTCCCATGGTCTCACTGATTCTGGATTTCTGATTTCTATTGACTCATCTTTTTCAATAGCTTTTATACAGTCTGGGATTATTCTGTCTGCAGTCCAGTCCCCTCCACCTATTACATTTCCAGCCCTTACACTGGCTATGGATTTTCCGTGGGAACTGTAGTTTGCAGGATTGAAAAATGACCTTCTCCAGGAACTTATTGCGATTTCGCAGGCTCCTTTGGAAGATGAGTAGGGGTCATATCCACCGAAAGGATCGTCTTCTCTATACCCCCAAATCTGTTCCTTATTTTCATAACACTTATCTGTTGTAACCATTATTCCAATCTTGGTTTGTGCTGTCTCTCTTATGCACTGTAGTATATTGATTGTCCCCATGACATTTACCTCATAGGTTTCTACAGGTATCTCATATGAAAGTCTCACAAGAGGCTGGGCAGCCAGATGAAAGACCATATCTGGGTTATATTTTTCAAAAACAGATGCGAGTTTTTCCTTGTCCCTTATATCCCCTCTGATATCTGTTATTTTTTCCTGAAGGCCAGCAAGGACAAAATTATCTTTTTCTGTATAGGGATCAAGGGCGTATCCTATTACTCTAGCCCCAAGTTCTAAAAGCCAGATGGAAATCCAGGAGCCTTTAAATCCAGTATGACCTGTGACCAATATTGTTTTTCCATTGTAGATATTGTCGTAAAATTCCATACAGTCCTCCTACATCAAAAATTTAAAAATAAATTATTACGACCATACCCCTTATAAAAAGAAAGAAGTATGGTCTAATTATTTTATAGATGTAAAATTTTGAAAATATTTGAATTACCATACTTTCCAAGGAGCTTTTCCTGAGTCCCACAGATCATTTAGGTCATTGTTATCCTTGAGAGTATCCATAGGTTTCCAGAATCCATCGTGAATGTAGGAAGTCATCTGTCTTTCTCTGGCGAGAGTCTCAAGTGGTTCTTTTTCAAGCATCATTGAATCACCACCCAGATAATCAAAAAACTCCGGTTCACAGACGAAATAGCCAGCATTTATCCACATGCCGTCACCTTTTGGTTTTTCTGTAAAGGCAGTAACATCTCCATTTTCGTCCATTTGAAGAGACCCAAATTTACCCTGTGGCTTGTACGCTGTCACAGTAACATATTTTCCTGATTTTTTATGTTGTTCGAGAGATTTGTGTATATTTATGTTTCCGACACCATCTCCGTAGGTCAAAAGGAATGTTTCTCCGCCGATATATTTTTGTATTCTTTTAAGGCGACCAGATGTGCCTGTGTTGAGTCCCGTGTCAACAAGAGTCACTCGAAATTTTTCTGTGTTGGATCTGTGAACTTCAAAACTATTTGTCTGTAAATTTATTGTAACGTCTGAATTATAAGTGTAATAATTTAAAAAATATTCTTTGATCATATAACTTTTGTAGCCAAGA
>NZ_JBFHGC010000503.1:0-2153 GCF_041583315.1 Ilyobacter sp.
TAGAAGATATGATTCCAAATCAGCTATTCTTCATTATAAAAGTAGACAAGAGAAAGTGTAACCCTAAATATATAACTTGGTACCTTCAAAGTAAGGATGTTATGAGATATTTAGATAAATTCACATCAGGAAGTGTCATCAAAGCTGTTAATAAGAAAATCTTAGAGGAAGTGGAGATACCTCTACCTGATAAATCTAAACAAGATAAATTTGTTGAACTATTAGAAAACTTTGAGAATGAAAAAAATGCTACATTAGAATATCTTGAGATGAAAGAAAACCTAATCAATGAAAAGATTATTATTTCACTGAAAGGAGCATTCCTGTATAATAATAAAAGTAAGTGGTTGAAAAAAAAAGATACCTCGATGTAAAATTAAGCTACTAAACCCAAAAATTTTACGGAGGTATCCAAATGAAGTTTAACCAAAATAACAAAATAAGTCAAGTGAAAGAATCAAGTTTAATAGTAGGTATCGATATCGGAAGCACAACCCAGTATGCTAGAGCATTTGATTGGAGGGGAATTGAGTTATCAAAAACCTTTAAGTTTGCAAATAGTAGAATAGGTTTTGAAAAATTTAATGATTGGCTTCAAAAGGTTTGTCAAAAACATCAAAAAACAGAAATAATAGCAGGTTTAGAACCAACAGGTCATTATTGGTTTAATTTATGCGAGAATATGAAAAATAACAATATAACTATTGCAATGGTCAATCCATATCATGTCAAGCAAACTAAGGAATTAGATGATAATAGTCAAACAAAGAATGACTCCAAAGATCCGAAAGTAATCGCGAAATTAGTCATCGGTGGGCGATTTAGTTATCCGTATATACCAGAAGGAATATATGCTGATTTAAGAGTTGCAGATAGATGTAGAGAAAAGATTGTCAACGAGTTAAATGGTATTAAAAATAGACTCCATAGATGGTTTTCAATATATTTTCCTGAGTACAAACTAGCATATTCTGCTATAGATTCAAAAAGTGGTTTGATGATATTAAAAGAAACTCCTTTGCCTAAGGAAATTGTTGAATTGGGCGTTGAAGGTATTTTAAAAATATGGAAAGATAAAAAAGTAAGAGCAGTAGGATTAAGTAGAGCTAAAAAGCTAGTGGAAGCAGCTAAACAAAGTATCGGATTTACAAACGGTACTCAAATGGCTAAATTAGATATCCAAATGATCATAGAGGATTATGAGTACAAAACCAAACAATTGGATATGATAACCGAAGAATCGGAGAATTTATGTAATGAAATTCCTGAAACCAAGAAATTGCTTGAGATCAAAGGTGTTGGAATAGCTACTGTAACTGCTTTTGTGGCAGAAGTAGGGGATATTAAACGTTTTAAAAGCGCTAAACAGGTTCAAAAGTATGCTGGATTATCTTTAGTAGAAAATAGTTCAGGAAAACACAATAGTTCAACAAGGATAAGTAAAAGGGGCAGAAGCAGACTCAGAGCTATACTATTTCGAGCTGCAATGCCATTAATAGGGAAAAATGAAGAATTTTCAGATATATATAAATATTACATAACTAGAACCGATAGGCCACTAAAGAAAATGCAAGCCGTAATAGCCATTTGTTGTAAACTCATAAGAATATTCTTTACGATTTTAACTAAAGGAATTGAATATAGTGGCAAAAAATTATTGTTAGATATACGAAGACCAACATTGGAACAAGTAGCATAAGGAAAAAAAAACTAAAATATAGAAAAGAAAAAAACTAATATTAGGTAAACGTCCATCTTTAAAGATACCTAAGTTTAGTTTTAAAAGTACTAAAAAGATAAATAAGAGCTAGTAGTCGAGAATTTTCCATTAGAGCATAAGACTCAGCAAAGGAGCAGAAAGACACTCAACTTATGGATAGGCAGAACGAAGGAATTTAGGACTCTTTTAATAAGACGATCCTGTTAGATATGGGAGGGTTGCTGCTGTAAGAATATTGAGGGAATAAGGCCTTCAAAAAAAAATAGTGAGGACGTTTGTTTGCTATACAAAAATTCTTGTTTTCAGTATTAAATACTATGAAATATCCATAAATAAGTAATTATTTGTCAAATTAACAAAATTAAAAACTTAATAGATACATTGAGTTATCAAGGAAAATTAATAAAAAAAATTATTTACAAATAGGGAGGAA
>NZ_JBFHGC010000504.1:0-2150 GCF_041583315.1 Ilyobacter sp.
ATAACGGAGCTATTTCTGACTATAACCTTATTTTAAAAATAGATTCATCAGATGGATTAGCACATAAAAATAAAAAGATTATTTTACAGAAATTTGTAAGATAACACAAAATAATCGACACTTTAATCGCTTTTTTGTTTTGTTTTGACCAAAGTCTAAGTGTAATATCTGCACTTAGGATTTTTTATTATACTAAAAGTTCTTTTTATTTCTAAAAAATAACATTCTCCTAGAATCCTATATTTATACTATAGCTTCAAATTGGAGAAGGAATTTACCTTTGCGAGATATGCTGATGACAGGAAAGAATATACATAAAAATCCTTAGAGATACTTAATGGAGACTTCAACTACTGCGCCTGTCAAGAACAAGAATGATTATATCCATGATCTCTTGTGGGTGATTTCTTAAAAGTGACGTGGATATGGGAAACTGATGCAGGAAAGTCTTGTAAATATCGTTGGGAGCTCTGTACTCCTTTGATATTCTTCCTATAAAGTCTATCAGATCAAAATCATACTTTTCATAAAACACATAGTACAGGGTTCTTGCCTTAGGGGAGAGCCCTTTTAGTTTGCCGTCCTCTTCAGGAGAGAAGTAATACTTGAGCCTGATCTTTTCCAGTAGTTGCCTGCATATATTTTTCATCTCCTCATTCTTTCCCTTTTTTTCAGCATACTCAAGTAGGAGTTTTATGGTCTCTATCTCTTTTTCGTTTAAAGCTAAAATATTTATTATTCCCATATCAGTCACTTCTTTCATAATTATTTACCTGGACCTGGCTTCTAAAGGATCTAGGATCACTCTTCTTCCGAAATTCTTTTTAAGCTCGTGAGTCAGCCTGAATACCTCTTTTTTCCTTGTAAAGGATTTCTCCTCTCCAAAAGAAAGCTGGTGGAGCTTACTGCCCTTTGTCGTATTGCTGAGTCTGACTCCTACCTGCCTAATCAACTGATCTAAATCTGCTTCTTCCGCTATTTTCTCTATGACTTTATATATTTCAAGAGGTTCCTTAACAGGATTTTTCACTGTTTTATTTCTCGTGATTCTGTGGAATCCCTCTGAATATCTTATTATCAGTGAAACCGTATATGCAGATTTCTTGTCCTTCTTCATCTGCCAGCTGGCTTCTTCTATTCGCTTAACTATTTTCTTTAAAACCTCTTCTCTGCCAAAAATATCCCTCTGGAAGGTCTGTCTGCTGGCATAACCGTCTCTCTTATAGAAGTCGCCTACTATTCTGCTGTCTATACCTCTTATCATGTAGTATATGCTCACACCTGGCTTCCCTAAATAAAACTTGAGCTCATCTAAAGATACTTCCCTTAGTTGGCCCAAGGTTTCCTTATAAAAAAGCTTATAAAGCTTCTCAGCCATCCTATCTCCTATTCCGTTCATTTTAGTAAGTTTTTTATCTGCCGTATATTCTATAAAATCTTCCTGTGTGGTTAATTTTCCGAAACCATTGGGTTTATTTTTCTCTGATGCAAGTTTTGCGGAAATCTTGTTGTACCCCAAACCTACAGAACAAGTGCATCCGGTTTTTCTGTACATGTCTTTCTGTATGTTTACAGCCAACTGATCTGATGTGCCGTAAAATTCATAGGTGTGAGTTATATCAAGATAAGCTTCGTCTAAAGCTACAAACTCATAGAGGTCAGTATACTGGGCAACGATCTCCCTGAATATCCCGTTAATTTTTTCGTATTTCCACATCCGGGGTGAGACCAAAGTGAGATTGGGGCATTTTCTCTTGGCTATATCTATTGCCATTCCGCTTCCTATTCCGAACTTACGGGCTTCATAACTGGCTGTGGTTATTATTCCCCTCTTGGCATTTGGTGGCGCCACTGCTATTGCCTTGTTTTTAAGCATTGGATTATCCAGCAGCTCTACAGCTGCAAAAAACATATCGAAGTCTATATGCAGTATAATTCTGTCCATAATCCACCTCCAAACTCTGTTATTTAAATTATACGCTTTTTGTTATGTTTTTTCAATTTTTATTTTTTTATACTCTTTTATATATAGAAAACGAAAGCTATCGTGGTATACTGATAGTGAAAATAGAAGGTTTGAACGGAGGTAACCATGAATTTCCAGGAAGCATTAAAGAACTATATGAAAAGAAGTTCCATCAAGGGAAAGG
>NZ_JBFHGC010000505.1:0-2150 GCF_041583315.1 Ilyobacter sp.
AGCTGCTTCTAAGGTTTTTATAATTCCGATACTATTATTCATAATTTGATTATTTGCATTTTTAGATCCATATTTTAATGCATTTATAAGTCTTATTTCAAAGGAACTAATATTTAATTTTTCAGCTATCATATCAATTTGTGATTCATGAGCAATGGATACTTGTGGAACACCAAATCCCCTCATGGCTCCGCACATTGGATTATTGGTATACATCATTGTGGATTCTATTTTTACATTTGGAATTTCATAAGGGCCTGTTGCATGAACCATAGCTCTTGATACAACTGCAGGTCCATAAGAAGAATAGGCACCTGTATCTGCATAAAACTCAGCCTCCATAGCTAATAACTTGCCATCTTCAGTTGCTCCGGTCTTAACCTTCATAATATGCGGATGTCTCTTTGCAGATACATTCATTGATTCTTCCCTTGAAAAAACAAGTTTTACAGGCCTATTTGTATAATAAGCTAGTAATGCAATATGACATTGTACTGATATATCTAGCTTGCCTCCAAATCCTCCTCCTACTTCTGAACGGACACCCCTGACCATGCTTTGTGGCATTGCAAGAACCCTGGCAACTTCTCCTCTGTCAAAATGTGGATTCTGAGTAGAACACCAAAAACTTATTTTTCCTTTTTCAAATTTTGCAATACCTGCTTCTGGTTCTATAAACATATGTGCTACTACTGGTGTTTTATATACATTTTCTACAATAACGTCACATTTTTTAAAAGCTTCTTCAACATTACCTTTAATAAGATTTTTCTTCATCAATATATTTGTATCTCCATGAACCTTTGGTGACTCATCTTTCATTGCCTCAAATATATCTGTTACTATGGGTAATTCTTCATATTCAACATTTATTAGGCCTAAAGCTTCTTCAGCTATTTCTTTTGTTTCAGCTGCCACTAATGCAATTGCATCTCCAAATCTTCTTATTTTATCTTCAACTAAAACAGGTTCATCTTTGATAATTATTCCCACTCTATTTTCTCCTGGGATATCTTTGTGAGTCAACACACACACCACTCCAGAAAGTTCTTTTGCCTTTGATATATCTACTTTTATAATTTTTGCAGAAGCTACTTCACTTCTGAGTACTTTTGCATGCAACATATTTTCAAATTCATAATCTGAAGAAAAAAGAGCTTTACCAGTAACTTTTGAAATGGCATCCTTTTTAATTACATTTTTTCCAACTACATCAAAATTACTCATTATTCTATACCTCCTTTTATTTAGTAGAATTTGCAACGACTTCTTTTGTTGCGTCAATAATCTTTTTATATCCTGTACATCTGCATAGATTCCCCTCTATAGCTTCTTTTATATCTCCATCATTTGGATTTGAATTTTTCATTAAAAGTGCTTTTATAGATAAGACCATTCCCGGAGTACAAAACCCGCATTGGACAGCTCCATATTTTATAAATGCTTCCTGTATCTCGTCCAGTTCCCCATCTTTGGAGATTCCTTCGATTGTTATAATGCTACTGCCATCAGCCTGTGGTGCCAGCATTGTACAAGATGTAACGGCTTCCCCATTCATAATAACAGTACATGCCCCGCATTCACCTTCACTGCAGCCTTCCTTTACTCCAGTTAATCCAAAATCTTCTCTCAACATGTCAAGAAGTCTCTTATTAGGATTAACTTCTATGTAAACATCTTTATTGTTTAAATTAAATGACATTTTAAATTTTTTCATGTTAGTCTCCTTATTGAAAATCTATTTTTGAACTGTTTTATCATAAATTGCTTCAAATACTTCTCTTGAAACTCCCTTTATGCATTGCTTTTTATAAGGTATTAAATCTTTAAAAGGTGTTTCTAAAAGGGTCTTTGCCGTAAATTCTGACATTTTTTCTATACAGTTTTCGATATTTTCCAAATTCAGTTCTTTTCCAATAAATTCTTTTTCTACAGATGTTGCTCTTACTGGGTGTCTTTGTATTGCTCCTATTGTTATTTTTACATCTTTACAAAGGTTATCATCTGATATTTCCATTGCTGCAGCAACACTAATTTCTACAATAGAAAGAGCTTCCCTCAGACCAAATTTAACAAAATATGAAAAAATATTTTTTTTACTTGATTTAAAAGAAATTTCTGTTAAAACTTCATTTTTATTTATGTCAATG
>NZ_JBFHGC010000506.1:0-2131 GCF_041583315.1 Ilyobacter sp.
GTTCCGGTATAAGCATAGCTTACTACGTCATTCATAGCAAATGCCAGTTCGACTTTTTCCGTTCCCAATAATGTAGCGTTTACTGCCGATGCTCCTGTTGATTGTACAGAAGAATTAATCCCTTCAACTTTTTGATTGAGCTGATTTGATATCGCTCCTCCCAAAGCAAAATATGCTCCCGAACTTCCTCCTGTTGCAATTGTTACGAATACATTTTCAGGTTTTTTACCTTCTCCGGTTTCTTCTTTACCACCTGAACACCCCGTCATTAAAACGACTAAAAACAGAACAAGTGTAGCTAATACAGAACTTTTAATCTTCATTTAAAACCCTCCGATCATATTTTTTCTATCTGCTAAGATTTTAGTACATTATTTTCAAAATAAAAATATCTTTTACTTATCATACATTTTCAAGAATTAAAATACATTATCACAAAATAAAATACAGGGCTAAGCCCTGTATCAAATCCCAAAAAAAATTTTAAATTTCTTTAAATAATTTCTGCTGACTTGTATGTCGCAGTTTTTAATCCCCTTTACCTCTATTTTATAAGTATAATTAAACCAGGGAATAATTTCATCTATATAATCCAAGTTTATTATCGTACTCTTATGTATTCTCATAAACTTGTCATCTCTCAGTCTGCTCTCCAGATCTTTTAAAGAATAGCTACATTCATATACAGATTCAGGAGTATGCACCGTAACAATATTTTTTTCTGACTTGATAAATACTATTTTATTTACATCTATTAACATTAATTTATTATTTTTTTGAATACATAGCTTTTCAAGAGAGGTATTATTTTCATTTTCCAGATTTTGATCTTTTTCTTCATTATGGTGTTTTTCACTTAATATTTTATCCTTAATTCTTTCAATGGTCAGTTTTATTCTTTCTTCTGAAAATGGTTTCAATATATAATCTACCGCATTCAACTCAAATCCCTGTACTGCATAGTTATCATATGCCGTTGCAAAAACAATTAAAGGATGATTTTTTTTCTCAGATATTTTTCTTGCAATCAGCACTCCACTATTATTTTGAAGGTTTATATCCATAAATACACAGTCTGGTTCTAATTTTTCTATCATCTCTAGAGCTTCATCACCGTCTCCGCTCTCTCCGCACACTTCAATTCCATCATATTTTTCCAAAAAATACCTTATCTCATTTCTTATATATTTCTCATCATCTACAATAAAAAGCTTAATCATTTCACCCCTCCATTTTTAAAATCTCCACCGATATCTAAATCATTGCCCCTTCTTTGGGTTCTGGTTTTTAGTTTTAAATTCAGTTATTTTACTGTTATCACTTCTTATAAATTCATATCTTTATATCTATACTATATATTATACTAGATTTTCCCATTTTTTTGTTGTATTAAGTTCTATTTTTATAATTTTATAAAATTAATACTGCACAGACTCAACACAAACCAGCCATTTTTAAAACCTCTATTTTTTCCTACATCTTATTTAGAAATAATGCACTAAATTAAAGATTAATGCAACAAAATAGTAAACTATGTTCTGATAAAAGTTTATGTATTAAACTAATAGTAGTAAAGTTGTTGAGGATTAAATTTTATGAACTAATATTAAATATTTATATCATCCATCTAAAGAATTGTACTAATTTTTAAAATATCTGATATTATTCTTTAACTTGATGAATCTAATTAAAAAAAATTAATTTAACAAGGAGGCTAATGTGGAAGAAATGGTACTTGCCGTAAAAAAAGGTTTATGTAAGGGGTGCGGAATCTGTGTGGAATTCTGTCCAAAGGATGTTTTGGATATGAAAGACGGAAAAGTAAATGTTAAAAATATCAGCACATGTATAAAATGTAATATGTGTGGAAAACTATGTCCCGATTATGCTATCGGTATTAGGAGGAATGGATAATGAGTCAAATTAAATTTATGCAAGGTAATGAAGCATGTGTTGAGGGAGCCATCGCTGCTGGAATGAAATTTTTTGCAGGATATCCTATCACACCGTCTACTGAAGTAATGGAAAAATCTGCTGAAATGCTTCCTAGAGTTGAAGGGAAATTTATTCAGATGGAAGATGAAATAGCCGGTATTGCTGCTGCAATCGGTGGGTCTATTGCAGGATCAAA
>NZ_JBFHGC010000507.1:0-2125 GCF_041583315.1 Ilyobacter sp.
GATCGCTAAAATATTTATTTTTTAGTATATTAAAATTACGAAGATATATATTTTTAACTATTTTTGAAAAGTGTTTATATTTCGGAGGTAAAGAATGGCCATAAAATTGAGCGAATTATATGATACTACCAATAAAAAAGATATAAAATTAGTTGCCGGAAAAGGAGGGATGGATAATGTAGTAAGATGGGCACATATGATCGAAGGTATCGAGATATCTACTTTTTTAGAGGGACAAGAACTCTCATTTATAACGGGGATTGCCCTGGAAAAAGAAGAGGGGCTCTTTGAATTGGTCAAACACACATATTACAACCATGCCAGTGGTATGGTTATTAACATTGGTCCCTATATTAAAAGTATTCCCGACGAGGTTATAGAGTTTTGCAACGAACACAACTTCCCTCTTTTTGAGATTCCGTGGCATGTATATATGTCAAATTTTATAAAAAGTTTCTGCTATCAAATCACAATATCAGACAGGATCAACATAGAATTATCTGCAGCTGTTAAAAATGCGATATTTCTTCCTGAACAAGAGAATTTATATGTACCTCAATTTGAAATGAACAATTTTAATTCCGACTGGGAATACGGTATTTCACTTATTAAAATATTGGAAAAATCCACCGGAAAAGTAATAGATGAAAAAAGACGGTCCAAGCTGTTGAAAGCAATAGAAAACATGGTTACTTTTACTTATGAAAGAACTTTTGCTTTTGAATTAGAAGGCAAGTTTGTTTTAGTATTTGCCCAGTATAGTGAAAAAGAAATCAGTAATATTATAGAAAAAGTAAATAAGAAATTTACAGAATTATTAAATAAAAATGAAGAAAGATATTTTTCCATTGGAGAGAATACCCAAAATATTAAACGTCTGTCAAAAAGCTATCGTAAAGCTATGAACATTTTAAAACTTCAGGAAAAAAAAGGTAAGAGTGGTGAAATAGGTATATACAGTGACTTAGGTTTATATAAGTTACTATTATCGCTGGAAGATAAAGCTGTTATGAAGGAATACTATAAGGAAACAATAGAACCCCTGGTCAAGCATGATGAGCTTAACGGGACAGACTACATGCTGGTGCTCGAAACCTATTTAAAGCACAGCGGAAGTGTAAAAGAGGTGGCATCGCAACTTTTTTATCACAGGAATACCATTAACTATAAGCTGGCTAAAATACAAGAAATACTTTCCTGTGACTTGTCACACCTTAATACAAGAGTTATTTATAGTGTCGCTCTGATGCTGAGAGATGTCATGTGAATAAAAAAAGTACCCGACAAGATTATTTGGCGGGTACTTTTTTTTATTCACTTATTTTGTTGATATATCTTATCTGATCAGTAAAATCCTAATGCTAAAATATAAATATTTTTAGAGTGAGCTTAAAATTAGTTTTTGTTATCAGAATTAATCAATTTTTCCATTTTCTTAAACATAACTATACATGCTGAACATTTTGAGACTAAGCCTTCTGATATACATTTTTTACACATTTTAAAACCCCCTCAATTTTTCTAATTTATCCCATATGAGATAGTTTAGTTTTTTTTTAGTGGAAATACAATATGTGCAAACCTAAAAAAAACTGTGCTTCAGCACAGTTTTTAGTTGCTGTTCAAAAATTAAGCTATTTTGTGATTAATCTTAATATATAAATCAATTACTGTGCATTTATTAAAAACAGTTGTAGTAAAATTTTGGTAAAACATAAGAGGCTGACTGTTTTTTTATTTTGTTGTGCTGAAACCCAATAAAATTAGAGCCAGCATACATTGTAAATTTCATACCAAAGTTTTAAAATATGAAAATTGAAATAATATTTAAAAGAAAAATTAAAAGCGGGAGGTAGTCAAAAAAGCCGTCAACTCATAAAAAGAAGAAAAAAAATCATTTCATTTTTTTTTGAAAGAAAAACATTCAAAAGTTATTGACTTGGGAAATTTTACCTGGTATTATTGGAATGAAAATAAAAGTGTATAACTAAAAATTCAAAGTTATGAAAAGTTTTTAAATATTTTTTAAATTATATATACATTTTAAAATGTGAGTTATTCAGTAGATTATTGGTTTTTACTTAGTGTGATTTAATTTATGGAGGGATTGAAATGACTAAATTCA
>NZ_JBFHGC010000508.1:0-2122 GCF_041583315.1 Ilyobacter sp.
CATACCCATTTTCAGGGCAGCAGCCACCACATATTTAAATATCAGAGTTCCTAGAAGGGCTATTGTAGTTGCCTTCATAAATTTACCCGTCTTAAATATAGTTTCCCCTATTATTATTGCTGCAAGTCCTGTTACTATTGTCCCTGTTCCCATTCCCACATCTGCAAATCCTTGATACTGAGCAAGAATTCCGCCAGAAAGTGCAACCAGAGCATTTGATATAGCAAGTCCGTATATTTTCAGATGCTTTTCATTGATACCCAGAGAAACCACAAGAGTTTCATTATCTCCCAGGGCCTTTAAGGCAAAGCCGAACTTCGTTTTAAGGAGATAATCCAGAGAAATCTTTACAACTCCCAGCAATACAAGAATGACAACTATAGAGGGCGCTCCGCTGTTAAACAGATGATCTACACCAAAAAGAGGTATATTGGACTTCCCCATTACCCTCAGGTTGACACTGTATAGTCCAGTCATCACTATTATCCCGGCTAAAAGATTTGTTATATTCCATTTTACATGTATATATCCCGTTACAAATCCTGCCAGACCACCTGCTACCACAGCCAGGAGAAGTGACAAAACCGGATTCATTCCTCTGCTGATACACACTGCAGCAACTGCAGCTCCAAGAGGAAAGCTTCCGTCTACGGAAAGGTCAGGGAAGTCTAATATCTTATAAGAGATATAGACCCCCAAAACCATTATTGAAAATATCAGTCCCTGCTCTAGTGTTCCAAGTAATATCACGATGTATCTTCCCCCTTCCAGAGAGAGTCAGCACTACTTTTAAAATATCTCAGCCTTATCAAGGTCTTCAATATTGTCAAGTGAGATTCCTATTTTTTCTGCTGCTCCCTTGTTTATAATAAGTTGAGTATCGTTTAGTGTCTCCACCGGCATATCTTTAATAGATGCTCCCTTGAGTATCCTTACAGCCATTTCACCTGTCTGGTATCCAAGTTTATAATAATCAATAGTTTCAGTAGCTACTGCTCCCTGTTCTACCATATCTTTGATAGAACCTATAACTGGCACCTTAGCTGCATTTGTCTTTTGCAGTACAAGAGGGATAGCCGCTGTCATAAGATTGTCAGTAGGTACATATAATACATCTACTTTTCCCAGTATCGAATCTAGTGCAGAAGATACCTCATTTACATTGGTTACACCAGAAGTAATTACTTCTAAAGACAACTTTTCACACTCTTCTATTGTTCTCTTTACTAGAAATTCTGAGTTTTGTTCACTGGTATTATACACTATTCCTACTTTTTTTGCACTAGGAAGAAGTTTTTTTATAAGCTCCATCTGCTGTTTTACAGGTGACATATCACTTGTTCCGCTGATATTATCCCCGGTAAGTCCTGCTGATTCCGGGTCAGTAACTGCAGTTATAAGAATAGGTATCTCCTTAGTTGCATTATATGCTGCCTGTGCACTAGGAGTAGCAATGGCAAGTATAAGGTCTTTTTTATCCTGTACATAAGAGTTTGCTATAGTCTGAGCCGTTCCAAAGTCACCCTGTGCACTCTGAAACTCTATATCAACTTTTGATTCATCATATCCCGCATCTTTTAAAGCTTGTAAAAACCCTTCTTTAGAAGCATCTAAAGCCGGATGTTCTATTATCTGTGTTATTCCTATTTTAGTTTTTGACTCTTCTTTTTTTCCACATCCTGTCATTAAAATAGCCAAAGCCAAGACAGTCACCAATAAAATTCTCTTCATAAAAACCCTCACCCCTCTAATTTTATTCTCTATATTAAATAATATCATTTAAATCAGAGGGGTTCTATACAACAATAAAAAAAGAACTTTGTTCGATTTACACTTTACAAACTCCAACAAAAAAGGAGTATCCAAAGATACTCCTTTAAAAAATTGTTCGTATTACTCCACCATCTCAGCTCTTTCTTTCAACATTTCAGGAATTTTTATTCCATACTGTTCTGATTTTTTAACACTTATATATAATGAAGAGTTTTTCACTGTCTCATAAGGCATGTCTTCTATTTTTTCACCTTTGAGGTATCTTATCAACATTTCTCCTGTCTGATAACCCACTTGATAGTCCTCTATACCTTCTGTGGCCACAGCTCCCTGATATACAAATGGCTTA
>NZ_JBFHGC010000509.1:0-2121 GCF_041583315.1 Ilyobacter sp.
AATGACCTCCCTCCAGTGAGCAGAAGAACTCTGTCTCCGTAATTTGATATTATCTCTTTTAGTTTATCAAAGGTTCCTTCTCCGAAATATAATTTCGGAGTATTGGAAAAGTTAAAATTATTCATAGACGTCACTCCCTGTAATTTTCATATATTAATAATAAAATTGGTTATAATCCATTACACAATTTATCACAACTCTTGTAGCTTTTCAAGGTATTGTGTCAAATGGATCTAATTATAATTTATAACAAAATAAAAAGCAGGAGGTCTTAAAACCTCCTGCTTAGACTTTGCTTTAAATTAATACCCCGTTTTTAAATGAAACTCTTGCTTATGCAGTAATAATAATATTTACAGAAATATTCAATGAACATCTGAGGGTCAACATTTAAGTATTCTCCATAACAGTTACTTTTTATATATTCAAGAACCTTGGCCTCTTTATGAGTTGGGGTTCTTCCAAAATTTTCTATAAATTTCTTAGTCAACATAAACATCACCTCGCTCACATGCATTTTTATAAATATTAAGATAAATTTCATTTCCTGTTACAGAAGTTTCCTGAGCTTTTAGATAGCTCCATCCCCTCTTTCACCAGTTCTGATTCTCACTACATCGTCTACAGGATGAATAAATATTTTACCGTCACCTGTTTCACCAGTTTTAGTGGCCTTTAGAATTATATCTACCACTCTTTCCACGTCGCTGTCTTTTACCAGGATCTCTACCTGGAGATTTGGTACATATTCTACCAGATACTCCACTCCCCTAAAAATCTCCTTTTTACCAAGCTGTCTACCAAAACCCCTTACCTCACTAATAGTCATACCCTTTATATTAGCTGAGCACAAAGCTTCTTTTAGTGCATTTATGCCTATAGGTCTAATTATAGCAACTATCATCTTCATAATAAAAATCCCCCCTATAATTTTATTTCTATTATTATACTACACAATACGGATTACTTAAATAGCGATACCTCTGTGTGAGAAGGAAACTCAGGATAAGCTGAAGCACCATGCTCTCCTATATCCAGTCCTTCGATTTCTTCTTTTGCAGATACACGTAATCCCATAACAGCTTTTACTACGTTGAATATAATTAGCCCACCTACAAATGCCACTACGAACGCTGTTACAACACCTATTGCCTGTACACCTATAATCTTAGCATCAAACATTTTTTCAGCATTAAAGATTCCAGCTGCCAGAGTTCCCCAAGCACCATTGACACCATGAACAGAAACAGCACCAACCGGATCATCAATATGCATCTTATCAACCAACAGTACTGACAATACTACAAGGACACCAGCTATTAACCCTATTATTACTGCGGCCCAAGGCTCTACATTTGCACATCCTGCTGTTATTCCAACTAGTCCTGCAAGAGCACCGTTTAGTGTCATACCTATATCAGCCTTTTTGAATATTACACAAGAAGTAATCAGTGCTGTTATAGAGGCAGCAGCAGCAGCTAAGTTTGTATTTACAGCAATAAGACCTATTTCAGAAGTACCAGTTGTTGTACTTCCACAGTTAAATCCGAACCATCCAAACCAAAGAATGAATACACCTAGAGAAGCTAGTGGTATCGAGTGACCTGGTATAGCAGAAATCTCTTTATTTTTGAATTTACCTATTCTTGGACCTAATACTATCGCAGCAGCAAGAGCAGCCCATCCACCCACAGAGTGAACTACAGTAGATCCTGCAAAATCAATGAATCCCATGTTTTCTAGCCATCCTGTAGATTGACCGAAAAGACTTCCCCAAGCCCAGTGACCAAAGATAGGATAAACAAATGCAGTTATAAGGAAACTAGATACAAGATAAGAACCAAATTTTGTTCTTTCTGCCATAGCTCCGGAAACTATAGTTGCAGCTGTAGCTGCGAACACACCCTGGAAAATAAAGAATGTCCAGTCCCAGTCAGCTAAACCCATTCCTAAAAAGTTTGTAGTTCCTAAAATGTCCCCTTTACCAAACATAAAGGCAAATCCTACAGCCCAGAATGCTATAATTCCCATAGAAAAATCCATTACGTTTTTCATTATGATGTTACCCGCATTTTTAGCTCTTGTAAATCCAGCTTCTACCATTGCAAATCCAGCTTGCAT
>NZ_JBFHGC010000510.1:0-2119 GCF_041583315.1 Ilyobacter sp.
ACTCTAAATTTGGAAAAAAATGTTGTTTTTCATAATAAATTTGTGGACCCAGAAACCCTTATAAGGTATATAAAAACATCTACTATATATTCTATACCATATTTAAACAGAGAACAGATAACTTCCGGGACATTAGCATATGCTCTTGGATCAGGAGCGGCAGTGGTGTCTACGCCGTTTTGGCATGCTGAAGAACTCTTAGCAGAAGGCAGAGGGATATTAGTACCATTTAGAGATTCAGAGAGCTTAGCTAGAGAAATAAATATGTTGTTAGCAGATTCAGACAAGCGTCAAAATATCAGAAGAAAGGCTTACAATTACGCTAGATCCATGATTTGGTCGGAGGTTGCCAAGAGTTACCTGGAGGTCATAGTGGAGTGCAAGGAGAAAAAGAATATCAGTATACCTTCTAAAAAAAAAAATAGAGGATATAAAGCAGAGGACACAATAGGCCCGAAAAAGATATCTTATGAATTACCCGAGATAAACTTGTCTCATTTGAAAATATTGACAGATGATACAGGGATACTCCAACATGCGAAATATACTATTCCAGATTTGAATCACGGATATTGTCTAGATGATAATGCCAGGGCACTGATCGTTGTATCGATGTATTACAACCTTAAAAAAGATAAGAATATATATCCTTTTATTAAGAAATATTTAGCTTTTTTAAATTATTCCTTTGATGAAAAGACAAATAGATTTGCAAACTTAATGTCTTACGACAGAAGGTGGCAGGAAAATATAGGCAGTGAAGATTCTCACGGAAGAGCCCTTTGGGCACTGGGAGTTACAATTAAAAATATAATGGATAAATCTATCCGTTCCATCGCTATGGAACTGTTCATATCTGCACTTTCTGTGGTGAGAGATTTCACTTCTCCTAGAGCTTGGGCTTTTACAGTACTGGGCCTATCGGCATATATAGAAGTAAATTCAGAAGATTTGGAAAAAAAATTAATTCAGAGAATTTTAGCTGAAAAAATTCATAATTTATATAAGAATACAGCAACCGGAGACTGGCTCTGGTGTGAGGAAACTATTACATACTCGAATGGAATTTTACCCCACGCTTTAATATTAACCGGGGAGAGTATGGATGATAAGGATATGTATAATACAGGAATTCAGTCTCTGAAATGGTTACTGGAAATTCAAACTGACCAAGAGGGTCATCTTTCTATAATAGGAAATGAGGGATGGTTTGCCAGAGATAGAGAAAAAATTGACTTTGGTCAGCAGCCGGTAGAGGCTATGTGCTTACTCAATGCTTGCTTACATGTATATAAAACTACAAAGAATCCATGGTGGCTAAATGAAGGGAAAAAATGTATGGGCTGGTTTTTGGGAGAGAATGATCTGAAAACCCCTATATATAACTATGATGATGGCGGGTGCAGAGATGGATTAGATTCTCATGGAGTAAGCAAAAATCAAGGGGCTGAATCGACATTGGCTGGATTAATATCCTTGATTAAAATTCATGAGATAGAAGATGAGAGTTTTGAGTAATATTTAATAGAGTATTGCAGATATTGTATAGGGGCTCCAGCTGGAGCCCCTATTTAGATTAAATATAAACTATTATCTGTATTTTAATGCCATATGCTCTGTAAAGGTTTTTTAAGTACTTAAAGACAATATTTTATTTATTTTCAATTGGAATTATTAATGAAGATATCGTCTAGAACGCAAGATGTAGGTCTTTAAGAAAAAATTAGTTTTTTCCACGGCAGTTAATCTCTTCAGAGGAACAGCAGGCTGTGTACCTTCAAATTTTAGAATTGCGAAATTAAATTTATCGATCTTTTTATCGGTGATTTTCTATAAAATGATATCATTTAAAAATATCTCTTTTAACTCCCCAGGTTTCATGTCTTCAATGGTAAGATTTCCAAATTTTACTCTTTTTAAGTAAGAAACTTTATTTTTTGTGGCTCCTACCATTTTTTTTACCTGGTGATATTTACCCTCTTGAATAGTAAGGAATATTTTATCCTGTTCTATATACTGAACTTTTGCAGGAAGACATAGATGCGTTCCTATATCAATACCATTTTCCAGGTCTTTAATATCTTCCGTAGAGATAGGTCTGTCGAGCTCCACATAATAT
>NZ_JBFHGC010000511.1:0-2119 GCF_041583315.1 Ilyobacter sp.
AATGACCGAAGTGAAATCCTTAGTAAAAATCAACTGTCTGAGCGAAGCGAGTTTTGATTTTTTCTTGGATTTCCAAGGGCATTTAGCTTATTTTTCACAGGCCTTGATTTTTGGTTACTTTTCATCAAGGAAAAGTGACAGAAGCTTTTGGGTGAATTCAGTAATTTATTAAAAAAATATAAGCTAACTTTATTAACTTGTTAAGAGCCTTTTGATATAGTATAATTTTCTATGAGGTGATAGTATGGCAAAGGTAAAAACTTTTGAAGAGAATCTGGCTGAGATAGATGAAGTGATATCCAAGCTTGAAAGTGGAGATATGGAGCTTTCTGACTCTATCAAGGAATATGAAAAGGCGATGAAGCTCTTGAAAAAATCTTCTGAGATGCTTGAAAAAGCAGAAGGAAAGATAATGAAAGTAATAGAGGAAAACGGAGAAATAAAACTAGAGGAGTTTTAATAGGAGATTACTATGCTGAAAAATTATTTGAAAGAAAAAAGAGAATTTATAGACAACAGTATAAAAGAGTACCTAGAAGAACTGAAATATCCACCTGTAATAGCAGAGGGAATGAAATATGCAGTATTGAACGGTGGAAAAAGGCTGAGGCCTATACTTCTGCTCATGACCTTAGAGCTCCTGGGAGAGGACGAGGAAAAGGGAATCCCGGCTGCAGTGGCCATAGAGATGATACACTCTTATTCTCTTGTACATGATGACTTGCCGGCTCTTGACGACGATGACTACAGGAGAGGAAAACTAACTACACATAAAAAATACGGAGAGGCTCAGGGGATACTTATAGGTGATGCTCTTCTGACCCATGCTTTTAATGTCATAACATCTGAAAATCAAAAGGTTGCTTCGGATAAAATAGTAGATATAGTGAGACTTACGTCTCAATACGCAGGAGTAAACGGAATGATAGGAGGTCAGATGGTGGATATAGAGAGTGAGGGTAAAAATATAGACCTTCCTGTTCTGCAGTATATTCACACCCATAAGACAGGTAAGATGATTACCCTTCCTGTGGAAATAGCCTGTATAATAGCAGGAGCAGAGGCGAAGAAGAAAGAAAAACTTATAGAATATTCTGAGCTTATAGGCCTGGCTTTTCAGATAAAGGACGATATACTGGATATAGAGGGAGATTTTGAGAAAATAGGTAAGCCTGTGGGAAGCGACACAGATCTTGAAAAGTCCACATATCCCTCTATTTTTGGGATGAAAAAAACAAAAGAGATACTGGCTGAAAAAATAACAGCAGCAAAAGAGATAATATGCAGTGAGTTTCAGTCTGAAAAAGTAAAACTGTTTACAGATCTGGCAGACTATATACAGAACAGGGAAAAATAGGGACCTAATGGTCCCTTTTTTAGGAGGTGGAATGTACAGAAAACTGATAAAAGATATATGGAGCAAAAATGGTGAGGCCTATCTTGTGGGGGGCTGGGTAAGAGACCGGCTAATGGGAGTCTCTGAAGATAAAATAAAAGATATAGACATTGAGGTACTGGGAATAAAAAGAGATAATTTTGAGAAGATCCTCCGAAAATACGGGAAGTATAAAAAAGTGGGGAAAAGCTATGAAATATATATACTGAATAATAATCTGGAGATATCTTTTATAGAGGGAGACAGGTCTCTCAAAGAGTGTGCCAGAAGGCGTGATTTTACCATGAACTCTATCTATTATGATCTTGTAGGGGACAGATATTTTGATTTTTTTGGAGGTATAGGGGACATAAAAGATAAAGTGGTGAGATGTACAGACAGAGAGAGCTTTTTGGAGGACCCCTTGAGAATCCTGAGGACAGCTCAGTTTATGAGTAGGTTTGGATTTTATGTGGATGATTCCTTAGAGGAAATGATAAAAGCAAGGGGAGAAGAGATACTGAGTGTATCAAGTGAAAGAATCTGCAGGGAACTTGAGAAAATTTATCTCTTAGGGGTGGCTCCTTCTGAAGGGTTTCTATTTTTGGAAAAAACCGGGGTGTTGGAAAAAATAATGCCTGAGATCACTTGTCTCAAAGAGATAATGCAGGACGAGATATATCATCCTGACGGAGATGTACTTACCCATACCATGATGATGCTAGACGTACTTTCTGAGGAAGA
>NZ_JBFHGC010000512.1:0-2115 GCF_041583315.1 Ilyobacter sp.
ACTTGTCCTTATCAGAGTTGATAAAGAGGGATTCTTTTCTCACGGTTTAGTGAGGAGAGTTGAAAAATTCTCCACTATTTCAAACCTCGAAATTCAGTTAAAAAGGAAAATTTATAAAATAAGCGGAGTTCTTTCTGATGGTGTAAAACCTATCAAATCTCAAAAAATAGACCTTGTTAGTCCCGGAGGAAAAAGACTAGCCTCTACACTTTCAGGAGAAAACGGATATTTTGAATTTTTAGACATTCCCGCCACTGATACTTTTAAGGTATCTGTAAAGATTCCAGACTTCAAAACCTATAATTCCAGAGAGATGACTCTCAAGGAAGATATAAATAATTTCAACATAATCATGAACCGGGGGTCTCGACAGATTATTCTAGAGGTTACAGACAGTTCAGGTGCACCTGTTAAAAATTCTGTCTTTACCCTGGATAATAAAAATATAACGTCAGATTCAAATGGCATCATATCTTACATTACTCCTTCTGATGAAATATCTCTGGTGTACAAAAATCAAAAAAAAAAAATCTCTCTGGACAGAGAGAAAACTATTTATAAAATTGACCTAAATTAATAGGGATGGCTCAGGCCATCCCTATTAATTTGTATCCATATTTTTTATACCCTGGATATTTTCATTGTGAAGCTTTATTATTGTTTCAGAAAAACTGTACTTTTTACTCAAAGTCTCGCTCAGCCTGTAGCTCTTTACAAAATCACCTTTTTTATTATAGTACAGGGCTGCATAATACACCTCGTGAGGATCCATTACTTTTTTACTTTCTATCTCTTTTACTTTGGATTCCTGGAGAACAGGATTTTCAGAGAAATAGATATACATCTCCTGGGAAGTGTCTATATTTTCATCTGCCAAAGGATATCTTTTTACATACTCATCTTTATATCTTCTGTCATTTTTAGAAAGCTCCTTCAGCTCGGACTCTCCGATATATTTCCTGTAAGGATAGAGAGTGTCTGTCTCACCTGCCATATAGAGATACCTAGCAGCAGCACCCCTATACTTCACCGGAATATCAAGCCCATTCTGTAAGAGGTAGACTGCATACGGCTCTCCGTTTTCTACTATCTTCAGCCTTTCTGCCGTTTCCTTCTCTGTGTACAGCTCCTCTATCTCCTGGATAAATTTCTCTACATAATCGCTGCTGCCTTTCAAAATCTCCTTCTCCATGAGGGTTATTTTAGCAGGTCCATCAGCCATTTTTATCCTTTCCCTGTCCAATACCTTGCTCTCTATCACTCCTGTATATTTTCTTACAAGGTCTGATTTCTGAGATTCATCAGCCACGGCAAAAAGTTTTTCTAATATTTCATCTTTTTGAAAACTTTCGGGATAGAGATACAGAAACTTTTCCCCTTCTGAGTAAAAAAGTCCATTTTTATTCTTTTCATAAAGCTCTTCGAGATAAAGGCGGTGATACTCTTCACCCTGGGTCTTGAGATACTGGAGGATTTCCGTATCCTGAGTCACTGCCCAGAGAGTATAGAGGTTCCTGTTATCCTTTCTATCCAAATACTCTTTTGTCAGATTTTCCTTTGTCCGTTGGTATTTTTCTGTGTTTTTTTCATATTTCAGATAGAGCAGCTCTTCTCCAGGGGTCTTTAGCTCTACTAATAGATTCTCTCTCTTTGCAAAGTCAAAATAATCAAAATACCCCTTGCTGTCCTCTATACCCTTTATATTATAATATCTGTTTTGCAGTCTGTCCTTTTTCGTAGCAAACATATCAAATAATTTTTTGGACGGACTTTTATCCTGTAGTTCATGTTTTTTCAGCTCATCCAGTATTTTTCTTATATCACCCTTTGTCCACTTGTTGGAATTAAAAAACTTTTTTTGTTCCTTTTCATCATCCATATAAGCGAGAAATTCCTGGACTTTTTCTACCCTGTATTTTTCCTTTGAAATAGGGAGATTTTTCCTCTCTATCTCTGTGTAGATTCTTTTTTTGTATTTCGTTGCCTCTGAGCCATCTCCAGCAAGGATAATCCGATCCAGATTTTCTTCTATTTTTTTGTAATTTTTCTCTATATTATAATATTCCAATAGTTTCCTGGGATCATCTTCTGTCTTCAGATACAAATCCAGATAAT
>NZ_JBFHGC010000513.1:0-2108 GCF_041583315.1 Ilyobacter sp.
CCCTATACTCCCAATCCCTTCTCCCAGGATTCCGTACTCACTTTCTTTCTTTCCCCCTGCATAAAATGGCATGAGATTAATATCTATATGATCACTGTAGAGATAGCTTACTGTAGCCCCGAAAAGATAGCTGTAATCCTGTGTATTTACATAGCAGTACCCTGTGAGTGTTGTCTTTTCTGAGTACTCATAAGTGACAGACGGCATCAGATAGCTTTTCCCTGCAGGCTGTCCGGCAAATATTCTGTTTATATCATAGCTCTCTTTTTCATCTTCCCCCAGACCATAATAGAGGTATTCCACCATTACCCGGTATTTCTCCCCGAAATAATTATCAATTCCTGCTATGTACACAAGATCATCCCTGCGGAGATAGTAAGCTGCTTCTAACCATATCCCATAATCAAGGCCGGGTATACTGGTACTTACGTCTCCCCCTATAATGTCGTCTTTTTCCTCATCTTCACCCCACTCTGTAGTCCTTCTGCCTTTGTGAATATATACTGCATCTATATCATATTCCGATAGGGATGTCCTGTACTTTATCCCGTAATCTTCTCCCTTTTCCGGATTATCTTTTTTTGCATAAATTCCCTGAAATGAATCTTCTCCTGCGTATTTTGTGACTATTATGCTGTCCCTTCCGCTTTTTACATAGGTCGGGTCGTAGGAGCTTCCTGCTGAGACCTCGTTGAATATATCCGTAGGGTTGAGGTTGTATCCCGCTCCCCAGCCTATTCTGTTTCTACCTATTTCAAAATCCAGATTCTTTTTCATTATTTTGACCTGTCCCGCGTCTATTCTGTCTGCTCCTTCTCCAAATTTATATTCCAGAAAAAAAGAGTAATCTTCACGGAACTCATCCTTCAGAGTCACTCTTCCCAGAAACTCATCTTCAAAGTCTATTTTTTCAGTATCAAAACCCTGATATTTTAATTCTGTAATCAGATTCATGGATAATGCAAGGGGTATGTAACTAAAAAAAACAAGAGCAAAAACAAAGACCTTCATTTTAATCACATCCTATTTTTTGAGATTTTTCTCAGAAAATTTAGAATCATCCATATAAAAATCAAAATCCAGATTTTCCTCGCTGGTTTCCAGATAAGTCACCTTTCCACTTATTAGGTCAGTCATTGTGAGCTTCATTGCAGTCCACCGTCCCTTTATCTGTTTTACTTCCTGAGTATTCATGACCTTATATTTTATCTCATTAGCATCGTAATATTCCAGGCTTTCCTCTATATAATTATCCTTTCTCACCTTCGCTATTATATATTTATAACTTCTGTCCCTGTCTACAGGGTAGACCTTTAGTATGTAGTGGTCTTCCTCCTCTTCCAGCACCTCTCCTGTAAAATCATCTACATAGTCTATATTCAGGTCATCATAACTGAAACTTGACCCCATCATACTTCCTTTTTTGGCACTCTTTGAGAGAAGTCTCACCCTGTTGCTTCTCTTGTTGTAATACCATATATTCTCACCTCTTATAAGAATAGCCGTATCTTCTATTCTCGGGGGTGATGTAAACCTCATGAGCTGAAGGTCCTCTTCTGATTTTTTATGGTACCCTTCAAATCCTAAGGTTATTTTTTTTCCGTTATTTTCTATTGTCATGAGATACTCTCCCCTTGAGGTTTTGTAATTCTGAGCATCCTTCATCTTTTGCAGTATCTCTGAGGCATCCCTTGAAAAGACCGATATGCTCACAAGGAGAAAAAAAATCACCGATATTTTTTTCATGAATCATCATCCTCCGTATTTTTCTCTATTCCGTCCACTATGGAAATAAGGCTCACAAGAAGACTTATTGTGAGAAGATAGGCAAAACCCACCCCTATAGTCAGGAGAAGTCCGAAATGGACAAATCCTCTGTATCTTGCCAGCATTAGGGTTCCGAAAGCTGCTATTGTTGTGATGGTAGTGAGTGTCACTGCCTTTCCTGTGCTTCTCACTGCCTCAAAAATATTTTTCTCTGCAAGGTACCGGTGTATTATGTGCACTCCGTCGTCCACCCCTATACCTATTATGAGAGGGACTCCTATTATGTTCACCATGTCAAATTTAAACCCTGTCCACCCCATGACTCCCAGAGTTGCCAGAAC
>NZ_JBFHGC010000514.1:0-2093 GCF_041583315.1 Ilyobacter sp.
ATATTACTCAAAATTATTTTAATAATATTCTTGATATCTATTTATGCTGCAGATGGAAAAAAAATGTATTTAAACGGAACCTATGAGGGTTTAGGAGAAGTATTAGGAGGCTTTAGACTTGTCTTAATTCCATATTTGATATTTGCTATCTTATCGGATTTTATATTAGATTTAAATAAAAGAACAGTCTTTTTAATGAGGCTTAATTTTTTCTTTGTTTTTTTTATCTGTCTGTGGAATCTTCAATTGTTATTTTATGTGGCAAATTTGGAAAAAGAGGGTTTGGATAAAAAAATATTCATATATCTCTATGTATACAAAAACCTAGGGATGTTAATAACGATGATCCTGTATAAATTTTATTTTTTAGTATCTGTGGATATTAATATTGCGATTACGGGGATAATATTATTTTTTTCCTCGTTTATACTTTTTGGAAAGATAGTGGGAAATATCGTTAGAAGGACTCTTGCATATCACTCCAAAGAAAATCGTAAAAAACGGAAAGAAATAAGAAAGTTAATAAAAGAGAAAAAAAGAATAAAAAAACAAATTTTAGAAAAAGAAAAACGTGAAATAATAGAGAGAAAAAAACAAAGTATAATTGAAAAAACAAATGAAAAACAAAGGAAAGAAAAAATTTTACAGTTGAAAAAAGAGATGGAGAGAAAGAAAAAAAGATCCATTGAAAAACAACTAAATATCATTGGGATAGATATAATAGATGAAAAAGAATTAAAAAAAGAAAAGATAAATAAAGAGGATAAGATAGATGAAACAGAAAAGGTGGCCCAAGGGCAGTTAAACTTTAAATTTAAAACAGAAGAGGTGTAAAGATGATACTAGCTTCTAAATCGCCTAGAAGATTTGAGATTCTAAGTAATTTTGGGATTAAAGAAATAAAGGTTGTTTCTGCTGAAATAGAAGAAATAAGTGACAAAGAAAATTTAGTAGAACAAGTGGTGGACATAGCGGTAAAAAAAGGGATAGAAGTAGCTAAGAGTTATCCAAATGAGTTTGTATTGTCAGCGGATACTGTAGTGATCTTAGATGGAAAGATCTTGGGGAAACCCCAAGATAGTTTGGAGGCCTTTACAACACTTACGAGTCTATCTGGAAAAACACATGAAGTTATAACAGCTTATTCCTTGATAAATAAAAATAAGGAAATATTTATATCTAATTTTGATAAAACTGTTGTAAAGTTTAAAAAAATATCGAAACAAGAGATAGAATGGTATATAGAAACAGGAGAACCATTGGATAAAGCTGGGTCTTATGGGATACAAGGTGTAGGAGCAGGAATACTTATTGATAGGATAGAAGGTGAATTTTATAATGTCATGGGATTTCCGATTTCCAAATTTGTAGCTGACCTAAAAGATCATGGAATAAATATACAAAACATAATAGAGTTGTAGGAGGATAAAATGTTAAAACTATTAAAGTTTACTAAAAATATGTTTGGGATTTTTTCAGAGGACCTAGGTATAGATTTAGGGACAGCAAATACATTGGTGTGTGTAAAAAATAAAGGGGTAGTATTAAATGAACCATCAGTAGTTTCTATAAATGCAAGAACAAAAGATATAATTGCTGTAGGGGAAAAAGCGAAAAAAATGATAGGAAGAACTCCTGATAGTTGTGAAGCTATAAGACCCTTAAAAAATGGTGTGATAGCTGATTATGAGATAACAGAAAAGATGCTCCGTGAATTTTATAAAAGAGTTCACAAAAGAAATTTTTTTAGTAGCCCTAGAGTGGTAATATGTGTCCCAGCCGGAGTTTCACAAGTAGAGAGAAGAGCTGTAATAGAGGTAACCTTAGAAGCAGGAGCTAGAGCTGCTTATTTAATAGAGGAACCTATGGCAGCAGCTATTGGAGTAGGTATAAATGTTTTTGACCCTGAAGGAAGTCTAATAGTTGATATAGGTGGAGGAACTACGGAAATAGCGGTAATTTCATTAGGTGGAATAGTAAGAACATCTTCACTGAAAATTGCAGGGGATAAATTTGATGTGGCCATTGGGGAATATGTAAGGCAACGACACGACCTACTTATAGGAGAAAAGACAGCAGAAGATATTAAGATA
>NZ_JBFHGC010000515.1:0-2087 GCF_041583315.1 Ilyobacter sp.
CCTTGGATTTTCAAGGTTATTTAGCTTATTTTTCACAGCCTTGACCTTTTGGTTACTTTTCTGTCAAGAGAAAAGTAACACCATAGAAATTCAGTACTTCACCCAACACCTTGAGCTACATTTTTCAAAAAAGCTTTTTTTATCCTGGAGATTATCTCCAGAGCTTCTAGAGGATCTAGGGCATCGTCCACAAAAATTCCCAAAATAAAGTTAGCATTTTCCAAAAAAACAATCCCAATATCATGGTAGAAATCTCCCAGCTCACCGCTTCTGTATGTAGTCTTCCATTCTGGAATATAATTTCTTATACCCCTTCCTACCCTTTGATATTTAAGCATCTCCACTGAAAAGTTGCTTACTTCCAGATTTTTAAATACAGACTTATTATATATTTTTTCCAGAATATTGGACATATCTCTTATACTGGTAATATTTTCCCTGTTTTTTTCAATTGCATCAAAATCCAGCATAAGTCTTTGAACCTTTGTGTCTATAAGACCCATTCTTTCTGCCCTTTTGTTTATACTCTCCATTCCAAAAAGGTTTAAGAGGGTATTTATAGCTATATAATCATTGGCCGTCATCATGAGAACTATTAGATCTTTTAAGGTATAAGAACTTATTGACAGGTCTCTTATAAGACTTAGATAAGAGATCCCCTTCTCTTTTATCTCTATCCTGTCATCTAGTTTATACTGTCCGTCCTCTATCTGCTTCAAGGCCTCTACCATCACCATTACCTTCATTACAGTGGGAGACCGGAATACTTTATTGCACCTGTGAGAGACTAGTACCTTATTATCCGAGAGATTCTTTGCATAGACAGAAACAGTATCCCCATACTCCGCCATAATATTTACTATCTCATTTTGCATAAAATCATCTCCCCTGTTTAAATAATCTTAATCTCTATATCTTCTGGTTTTCCTATTTCAAATTCATGATTCAGTATCATATATTTTCTCGGATTTACCGCAAAAAGATTGTACTCTACCTTCATAGTGCTGTCATTTAAGAAACTAAAATACTCTATAAGACTTCCTGTCTGATTTCCGACTTTGACTATTATATTTGACATCTGATCCAAAAATACCTCTAAACCGTCTCTGTCCAGGTCAAGAAGCTCCTCAAGGGAATTCTCTGTAAACACTACTTCTCCAGACCTGTCCATAGAGTCGTAGAGAAACCAGAAAAACTTAAAAACCAGCGGCATATAAAAATCTTCTCCGGATTCTTTGATTTTGCTCAGTATCATCTTCCCGTAAATATCAAGTTTGTCAAATATCTCCTGAGCTTCCTTCTCCTCCCTGTTGAGATCACTCATTGCCATATATATATTCTCTATTCTTTCTTTATCATATTCATCCTCAGCCATGAGCTCTATTATCTCATCCTCATCTATCTCATGATTCTTTAGCTCACCTATTATCATTTTCTCAGTATCTACGAGTCCCCTATATATCCCGTCAGTCATGTCTTCCAGTATTGTTTTCAGTTTTTCATAATAAAGAAGCTCCTCCTGATCCCCCTCATCCTCCAGGTCCATTATGATGCTTTCCATACCGTTTAAAAATTCCCCCTCTAGATATCGGGATAGTATCCTCAGGTCTTCTAGGGTCATTTTCATCTTTATATCCACATCCAGTTCCCCTATTATATCTCTGTTCTTTATTTTAAATCCTTTTCCGATTATTTCCATATTCTCAACTCCTTTTATAGTTTATTCTGAATTTTTACTCTCTTCCTTTGTTAAAAAATAAAAAGTAAATTAAAAGAAGCCCTCTAAAAGGGCCTCTTACAAAAGGGAGAGTTATTACCAGCCGATCATTCATTATAAGGCTGGTTTGATATATGAAAATAAAAAAGGAGAGAGTTAATAATGTTGTTGCAGTTTTTCTTTTTATTGTCTTCTGTAACTTTGCGAGAGTCGGAAGTAATAAAGAGGTTTTCTGCTTTTATAAACAAATAAATCTATGTTTCCTTTTTTTGTTCTCAGTATTTTGACTATCACTTTCGCCATAAAGTTTAAAGAATTATTAATTTATTTTTTATTTTTTATATAAATATAAAAAAGCCTCTGCAAAAGC
>NZ_JBFHGC010000516.1:0-2086 GCF_041583315.1 Ilyobacter sp.
ATAGATTTTTAATTTTAGATGAAAAAAATATCTACCATATAGGTGCTTCATTAAAAGATTTAGGAAAAAAGTGGTTTGCATTTTCAAAATTTGAAATTGGAGCTATAGAAATTTTAGGGAAATTAAATAATTAAATAGAAACTCCTAAGATCTAGACTTAAAAATCTAGGTCTTTTTTTTCCCCACCCAGACCCACTGGATAGAATAGCACGAAGTCTAGCCTCTAAAGGAGCGATCCTTGGAGTACAGAAGGAATAATTGGTCTCTGACATCCTATTTTAGTCCAATACTATAGTACTTGACTTCTATGATCTGTTTTATTTAATTATATTTATATTAATTTTCATTACTTCCAGTAGTTTTTAAGAGTTTTTATCTATGGTGTATAATTTATATTATACTTTTCAGAAAATTTTTATGGATTATTATAATAACCACAGATACCAATGGAATCTAAAAAAGATGACTCCTGATAATACAGAAATCATCTTTTATCAGGATCTTAAGTATACCCTTTTTTAAAGTATCCTTGACAAAAGTTATAGTTTATAAGCTCATCTATTATGGTTGACCTTTTTAATTCAAAGTTTTTTGTAGACATCTCCTCTAGAACCTATAATAGCCACTATTATTAAGTTTCCTTCGTTGTCTATCTTGAAAATAGATCTATAACTACCCACCCTTAACCTTTTTAAACTATCATATCCCCTAAGGTTTTTTATATCGTACATATCAACATTTTCAATATCTTTTGATATATCATCGAAAATCTTATGGAATTTCAAACCAACTTTTTTATTCTTTAATAAAAACTTTTTAGCTTCTTTTTTGTATCTAACCTTGTAAAATGTCACTGATGCTCACCTCTTCTGCATCTGAGTAATCATCAGCATCGATGCCCTTTAGCATTAAGCTAATTTCTTCCTCCTCTTCGAGCGATACACTTTCACAATTTTCATTTATATAAGCTAAAAGATCCCCATTTTCTCTTTCTTGAATTTCTTTAGCCATAGTTTTTCTTATAAATTCGCTTACTGAAATTTTTAGTTCTTTAGCTTTATCTCCAATTATTTTCCACTCATCATCAGAAAATAAAATATTATGTCTCTTTAAAGTTTGTGACATTTTCCTCACCTCCATATATACACCATTGTACACCACTAATGTTAAAAATTCAAATTCAAAGAGGTAAAAATTAATATTTTCATTTTTTATTGTAATATCTACTTAACAAAAGTTCATTTTGTTAAGTAGAAAATACAGTATAAACAGTCGTTTAAAGTTATTTTATATATTTTTCTATGTTGCAATTAATTTGTTAATTAAAAACCATAATAAAATAGGCGGTAAAGGATGGGTTGAAAAATAAAAGTTGGATCAAGGTTTTGACTTTATAGCCGACAGAGGAGGAGAGCACACGCGTCCTTGAACCTAAAAATATGTAAAAAAACTAACGGGAGCTGGAAAGGTTATTTTTTTACCTTTCAATTTTAAAAATGCCTGTTGCAATCAATACCAGGTCAATGAGTATCAATGGTGTAGCTATCGGCAGCAAATCAGTTAGATAGAGCATCAAAAATCCTGTCTTGAATTTACCGTTCAGGAACCTATGCACGCCTGTCCTACTAGCTATAAAACATAGAGCAAAGGTTATTATGAAATAGATATCATACTGTTCTTTTTTCATTGCAATCACCATCCTCTCTTATTATTAGTCTTCCTTAGAATTCATAGGAAATCAAACCCCTACCCCCTTCAAGCTAAAAAATTCTACAGAATAGGATTGGGAGGGTTTAGAAAATTATTCATATTTTCTGAGTTTTTTTACACTTGTGGAGTACAAAAATAATTTACGTTTAGAGCTTGCTCAAAACGTAAATTTTTAAATTTGATTTTTTAAAATATTAATGGCAAACTTGAATTGGTAAAACTAAATAATAAAGGCGGTGTGAAATGATAGTTAGAAAATTAAAAGATGCAAAAGCTGAATAAGTTAAAGATTTATTTTTATATTGTATTAGAGTCCATCATATAATGATACACTAAAAATTGATGACATAAACTAAAAAAACAGGGCAATCAGCCC
>NZ_JBFHGC010000517.1:0-2081 GCF_041583315.1 Ilyobacter sp.
AAGAAAATACAATGTCTGAGCGCAGCGAGTTTTGTATTTTTAGTAAAATTTATTATATTTTAGCTTGGACAAGACAAGGCTTGATTTTTGGTTACTTTTCATCAAGGAAAAGTGACAGCAATTCTATAGAAATTCAGTAATTTATTTAATAAATCAAGAAAAACTAAGCTTAGAAATATAAACTTTAAAAATCAGGGAGGAAGAAAGTATGATGAACTGGAAGCAGCTTATGAAACCAACTAAATTTCGACCTGGAAAAGATGAAGAGAGAACGGCCTTGAGCGAGTTTAAACAGGACTATTCTAAGATTATATTCAGCTCATCTTTTAGAAGACTTAAAAACAAAACTCAGATACACCCGTTAGATACCAATGATTTCATAAGAACCAGGCTGATACACTCTCTTGAAGTTTCCACCATAGCAAGTGAGATCGGAGGAGTGGTGGAGTCAGAACTAATAAAACAGGGTGAATTTCCTGTGGAGATGAGAGAATGTATGGGAAGTGTCTTAGAGGCGGCTTCACTTCTTCATGATGTTGGGAATCCTCCCTTCGGACATTACGGGGAAATTATAATACAGGATTTTTTTACAGAATATTTTGAAAATAAATTTGATGAAAATATAGATTTTTACGGAGAAAAATGGACTGAAGCAGAACTTAATGATTTTAAGAAATTTGAAGGCAACGCTCAGACTTTAAGGGTTATAAGCCGGCTGCAATACATAAGAGACGAGTACGGCTTAAACCTCACATTTCCAACTATGGCCTCTATAATGAAATATCCTCGCTCCTCCTCTCAGGGGAATTCTCCTGGACGTGGGATAAGCTATAAAAAATTCGGATATTTTCAGAGTGAAAAAAAACCTTTTGAGAAAATAGTATCAGAACTTGGGATAAAAATGGGAGGAGATGTAAAAAGGCATCCTCTTGTATTTTTATTAGAGGCATCTGACGATATAGCTTACCTGGTTGCAGATATAGAGGATGCAGTGAAGAAAGGGATACTCACTCCAGAGAGGGTAAAAAAGGTAATAGAAAAATACCTGGATTCAGAAAATGAAAGAGAGAGGGAAATCTTGGAAAGTCTAGGAGAGATAGAGATAGATCATCTTTATCCGGACCCGCGAGAGATCCCGATGCAGATATTCCGTGTAAAAATACATAAATTTATGATAAGTGAGACGGCAAAATCTTTCTTAAATAACTACAAAGATATAATGAGTGGAAGCTATGAAGGTGAACTTTTGGATTCTTCTGAGGCGGTCCACCTGAAAAATGCATTTAGGGAGATACTCTCTATAATAATAAGCGATAAGGATGTAATAAAGCTCGAGATAGGAGGAGACAGGGTACTGAGGGTCCTTTTGAGGGAGTTTACAAATGCCGTAGTGTCTCCGAAAAAAGATCGGGTAGGAAGCAAGGAAGAGAAGCTATATAGGCTTATGTCGAGCAATTACAGATTTTTGAAAGACAGATATCCATATAAAAACAGGCTATACAATGAACTGAGGCTGGTGACTGATTTTATCTGCGGAATGACGGATTCCTATGCCCTAGAGCTTTATCAGTCAATAATGGCAATAAAATTTTAGCCCCTATAGGGGCTTTTGTTTATTGTGTCACTGGAGGTGAACAGTTGGAAACTACCTATCTTGCAGCGTTGGAAATATTAATAACCGGCCTGGCCTTTTGCTATCTTCCTGTAGGAATAGCCACTGCTGTTTCAGTTTGTGTTACTGGAGTAATTTTTTTGAGAAAAAATAGATCACATCTTTTATGGATAATTCCGCTTTTATTGATGATCAGAATTTTTACTGGGACGGATATGGGCAGTCATGCCGTGGGAGAAAATCTCATCCTCAAAGTTAACGGAGGGAATAGTAAAATAGAAAGAATAAATGGAAAGATCCCTAGAAAAGAGCTGTATATTTACGGGAATGGCCTGGAAAATGGTAAATCTGAAATAACAGGAAAACTCAAGGGGAAGATTCAAAAAGGGAACAGGGAATATCTGCAGCTTGAATCAACTCATATGAATTCCATACCAAAAGGGGTTGTCAATAGGTATCTGGATGAAAA
>NZ_JBFHGC010000518.1:0-2078 GCF_041583315.1 Ilyobacter sp.
CCCTTTATATTACCTATATCTTTAGTTATATCCGTTAATATATCTGAAGTTTTCGGATATTTTGACATCTCATCAGCACTGGTCTGAAGTTTTGATAGTTTTTTATAAAGCTCCTCAAGTTCTGGGTCTTTTTCTGATTTGGCTTTATCTATATAACAAAAATCGTGGGAAGTTTTTGAATCTATATTTTCAGATTCTGCACGAATTCCATGTACCTCTTCTGTCGCCACAGAATTATTTTGGATATTCTCTCCCTCTTTCGAAGCCGAGTTCAGCTTATTATCATTTTTACATGCTGACAAAGAAATAATAATTAAAAATAATGTAATGAATTTCTTCACTGTCTCTCCTCCCGTCGTATTAGTTTTTGCTTAAGACAATATATTCTAGTTTCCCTTTTAATTCTCCGGCTCTCTGGGTCAGGACTTTTATTGAATCCCAGTCCTTCTCGGTTTTTTCATTCTCTCTGGCTAAATCCGATTCTATCACTCTCAGCTCTTCCACTATCGCCTTTATACTAAGCTGTGTAGAGCCCTCATACATACTTATTACTTCTTCTGTGCAGACAGGTATCTCTCTGCTCAGATTTAAATTCATTCCGGCAAATGCAGCAGTTGCTATGAGCAGCAGACAGGCACTTAAAGGTAACAGATTTTTCCTCATCATGTAACTTCCTCCTGTATTTCATTTTATAGATATATAGTATTCTATAAATGTGATGTTACATTGAGGTTTTCTTAAAAGTTTTAAGGGTTTATATAATTTTTTTTATTTATTTCTTTTAAAAAATCAATAAAACTAGTAAAATTAGTATATATAAGAAAATATTAGATTTATTAAAAATAGTATATCTTCGGGAGGATGATCATGAATAAATTTATAATGTTTTTTTCTTTGCTGATTTTTATCGGATGCGGAAATCTGGATACAGTATCGGAAACTCCTGTAAAACCAGCAGAAGTAGAATCAGAAGTGGAGGCAGAAGAAGTAATAGAAATTAAGGAAGAAAAGCCCTTAAAAACTTACGAAAAAAAAGAAAATGAAATTTTATTTTATTCAGTGGATCAAAAGGTTATAAAGAGAATCGATTTGATAAAAAGGTGTGAAGAAGAATATGATGACAACGGGGCAGTTTTTTCATCGAGACCCCTTCCTTCAAGCTATGAAAAAATCCTTAAAAACAATACTCAGATACAAAGAGTGGCGAGCTCCTTCGGTAAGAATGGTCTGATAAAAAGTTCAAATGTGTATTTATACGGATATCTTGACAACACAATTTTATACGAATATGACTCTCTCATGAGACTTTCATCAGAAAGATATATTGATCCCAAAGGGGAACTTTACACAAAAAAAAATTATAAATACAGCAATAATTACAGGGTTGTGGGAAAAAAGATTTTCGATGCCAAAGGTGCTTTTTTAGAGGAGGAGGTTTTCTCTTATACTAACGGTGCTCTTTCTAAAATAACCGTACTTTCCGGTGACGGAAAATTTTTAAGTACAAGGAATTTTATTTATGACCAGTCTGGAAAATTAAAAGAAGAAAAATTTATCAGCGGAAAAATAAATACAAGGCTTGTTTATACAAGGGATAACCTGGGAAGGATAGACAGAATCTCTGAACATTCTTCAGGGAAGTATAGGGGTTATTATAAGTTTAATTATGATTCTAAGGGCAGAATAACAGAAAAAAGGTTTTATGCTTTAGATCAAAGCATTGTCTCCAGGGAAGTATATAAGTATTAATACTGCTTTTGTTATGATTAACTTCTGAAAACAGTACAGATAATTATCTAAAACTTATAATTAAAGTTTTGCAAATTAATTGATTTTTTACAATTAAAAGAGCTGCAAAAGCAGCTCTTTTAATTGTGTATATCTTTGGGATTAAAATGAACATCCATCTGAGGAAATGGTATTTCGATTTTCTCCCTGTCAAAAACTTCCTTTGCTTTTTCAATAGTATCAAAATACACATTCCAGTAGTCTGGCGTATTACACCATACTCTGTATGTTATGTTTACAGAGGAGTCCCCTAGTTCCTTTACTCTTATGGTGATAGGATCATCTTTTAG
>NZ_JBFHGC010000519.1:0-2072 GCF_041583315.1 Ilyobacter sp.
ACATGAAGTTTATAAAAGGTTTGACGGGAATTTTCCTGTTCTTATAAATTAACTTGATGTGAATGACTGACTTTCTGTACAGGTACATCCAAGTGATGAGTATGCCCTGAGAGTAGAAAAAGAGTTTGGTAAATCCGAGGCCTGGTATATAATAGATGCAAGCCATGATGCTCAGCTTATAATGGGGCTGAAAGAGGGTATGACAAAGGAAGAGTTTACAGCAAAAGCCAAGTCCGGGAACTTTGATGATATGTTTAACATAATATCTGTGAAAAAAGGGGACTGCATCTATGTGAAGCCAGGTCTTGTCCATGCAAGTCTAGAGGGATCTATAGTTATATGCGAAGTTCAGCAGAACTCAGATACTACCTACAGAATTTATGATTTTGACAGGGTGATAGACGGAGAGAAGAGAGAGCTGCATATAGACAAGGCTGCAGATGTTATAAATTTTGATGAACATCCTGAAATAACCACAGCAGAAACTAGAAAAACTGTTACTCTCCAGGGAGCGTTGAAGGAAGAAGTAGTAAGGTGCCAGTATTTTAACATCGACAGACTTCAGGTAGAAGGTATCTATGATGATCCTACAAGTCCAAATTTCAGGGTATATTCTATCCTGGATGGAGAGGGTAAAATTATTCATTCAGGGAAAAAATACTCTGCCAGAAAAGGAGACACTTATTTCATTCCTGCAGGGCTTGAAGTGAGTATAGAGGGAAAGCTGGACATACTAAAATCCTTTCTATAAAAGGGGGAAACAACTGTGCTGACAAAACATGAAGAGATAGAGAAGTTCATACTGAACGGAGTGATAAAAGGTAATTATAAGCCTGACGAGAAAGTGCCCTCTGAAAACAAACTTGCAGAAAGCTTTTCTGTGAGCCGGATGACTGCCAGAAAGGCTCTAGACACCCTGGTTACAAAGGGGTATCTCTATAAGGTCAAGGGTAAGGGAACCTATGTAAAAGACAGAGAAAACAGAGATATAGTTTACCTAGATGAGATGATAGGATTTACCAAGAGAGTAAGAAGAACCGGAAAGGTACCGAAAACAGTGGTCAAGGCCTTTGAAAAGATAAAACCAGGTGAGGATATTGCCGCCAGACTGGGAATAACAACGAAGGACGAGGTATATTACATAGAAAGGGTACGTTATATAAATGATGAACCTGTTATTTTAGAAGTTACTTACATGCCGGAATACATATCTCCGGACCTGACCATAGAGCACGTACAAAAATCAAAGTACGATTATCTGAGAGAAAAAGGCCACCGGATAGAAGAAATGGTGAAAGAATATATTCCGGTGATACCTGAGTCTAAAGTAAGAGAGGACCTTTCCCTGGATAAGAATATGACAGTATTTAAAATCGAACTTATTTCTATATTAGAAGACAGATCTATATTTGAATATACAAAATTATATTATAATCAGACTAAATACAGGTTTCTTCAGATAACAAAAAATACCGGGAAGAGTTTTTAACTCTCTCGGTATTTTTCTTTATATAATAAAGTTAATTTTTTTTATAAAAATTTAAAATAAAAGTTGACAAAAGTAGAAATAGAATATATCATAGTGTTATCAAAGCAAACTGTGAGGCCGGAAAGAGGTCATTTTTTTTAACAATGTTTGTTGTATATACAGGATGACGAGTAGATGATTTTTTTTAGCCCTTTGACTTGTATATACATGCTAAAACCAAGGAGGAGATCATGGATTTAAGAACTTTAACAAATGAGAATCTTATATTTTTGAATGCTGATTTTAAAAACAAAAAAGAGATATTAGATGTTTTTATCCAAAAACTTTTTGACGAGGGTAAAATAACTTCAAAAGAAGAATTTTACACTGCAGTGATGGACAGAGAAGCTATGGGAGCGACTGGAATCGGAGAAGGGCTTGCAATTCCTCATGGTAAATCAGATGCAGTAAAAGAAGCCTCTTTCGTAGTGGCTACTCTCGGTAACGAGATGGAATGGGAAACTCTAGACGAGGAACCTGTAAATCTTGTGATCCTGCTGGCTATTCCAAAGTCAGAAGAGGGAAGCACTCATGTGGATCTTCT
>NZ_JBFHGC010000520.1:0-2057 GCF_041583315.1 Ilyobacter sp.
ACCCTACTATTTTGTCTGCACTCTCTATATTTCTAACAGTAAATACGTTATTACTATCTATCCCTTTTATATCAGGTTTTATAGGCTTTGCTCCTGTGGCTATTACCAGCTTGTCGTAGAAATCCTCAAATATTTCCCCTGTATGATAATCTTTTACCTCTATACTTTGCTTTGACGGGTCTATTCTCAAAACCTCATGTCCTGTTCTCACATCTATGTTAAATCTTTTCTTAAACCAGCATTCATCTCTAGGAGTTAGATTACTTCTTTCTATATCATTTTGACCGATATAATAAGGCAGGCCACAGGCTGAGTAACTTATGTCCCTGTCTTTTTCGTACATCACTATTTCACAATCTTCAGAATTTCTTCTTGCCTTTGCAGCTACTGATGTCCCCGCAGCTACCGACCCTATGATAATAATCCTCATTTTATCCCTCCAGAACTTTATTCTATAAATAAGTTGAATATAAAAACCGGGAATATCCTTCCTGATGAAATATCTATAATTTCATCTAAAAATATATCTTAGTTAACTTTATATTTATTATTTTTAACACAACCTCTTATTATCCTCTTTTAAATCCATTTATAAAGATTTTATATAAATATTCTAAAATATACAATCTTTTTTTCGTATACTACCATAAAAGTTTATTTTATAAAAATGTAACCTTTACAATCTGACATTTATATAAAAATTACATTTTTTTTATTTACTGAGGTATAATAGTTGAAAGTTAAATTTAAAAAATAAATCTAAGGCACAAGACAAAAGAAGAGGTGAACTCACTTGAAAATAATAGAAACAAAACTGGATAAAATTGCAGAAATATGGAATGATTTTATTTTAAATGAGAAATTTTTTCAAAGGAAAATAAATTTTGATTCAGAGGTAGAAACTAATTATTTCGGGGATATACTCCATTATTTTTACGATTCTCTCATACTTATCAAGGAAAACATCCCAGAAGATGATAAAAACAATTTTTCAGCTTCTGTTTTTTATGCCATCGGCTTACTTCAGATTATATTTATACAGCATGATCTCATGAGGGAGTTCTTTTATATTTTCAATATAGACAAGGATGAAAAAAAAGAGTTTGAAAAAGAGATAAAAAGAATAAGAGACCTTAGAAATGAGCTAATTGGACACCCTATAAACAGAAATTCAAAAACAGGCGAACTCAGATCTACCGTCTTTTGGGGAAACAGAATGAGTAAAAATCAAATCCATTATCTCAAATACACAAGAAAAGACAATTTTAAAAGGGGAATACAAAAAGAGTTCTCAGTAACTCATTTGATCAGTAATCAAGAAATTGTATTTAAAAAATATCTGAATCTCATTCTTCTCAACCTTAAGGATTACCTTAGAGAATACCTTGACAATATCAATCAAATTGAGCTTAACCTTAATGAAGACTGCGATTTTTTTTATTTGATAGACAACATACAAAACAACTGCACTCTTCTCTGGAATAAACATATAATTTTTGATAGGGATATTCTTTTGGAATGTTATACAAAAAAGACCCTTCATCCTAGATATGAAAATACACTGGAAATTTTCAGAAACAAACTTAACTACAACATTATAAATTTAAAAAACAGAGTTTATGCAAAACTAGATGAAGAAAATAAAATCACTGGATTTGAAAATAAAAACAGAGAAATCTTTAAGTACAGCGAAGAAATCACTCATTTTCTTGTAAGACTTTTTGAAAAAAGACAGGTAAAGGAGAGGATCAGTTCACTGAGAAATACTTTCTCTGAGTTTCCTCATATTTTAGAAGAACTGGAAAATATGGAATCCAACACAGAAAATAATGCAGAGTATTACTCCTCATATTTTTATTTGACAGGTGTTCTTCTAAAAAAAGCCGTCTCTCATGTAAAATTTTAATGGATTATATAACTAGAAAAACCCCTCAGCCTGAGATAACTGAGGGGTTTTTCTTATAGCTGATATACTATTTTTTAATAAGATCCTTGACTTCGTCTACAGATAAGACTCTTCCTGTCGACACAACCTTACCATCTATTACAACGGCAGG
>NZ_JBFHGC010000521.1:0-2044 GCF_041583315.1 Ilyobacter sp.
TATTTCTATGTGTAGTGATTCATGCGTAACATTGATGATACAGGATTACGGAGTAGGAATGTCTAACGAGGAGCAGTCACGGATATTTGACAATTTCTACAGGGCGGAGAAGTCTCGGAACAGGAATTTAGGAGGTCACGGTCTGGGAATGTCCATAGTAAAAAGTATTGCAGATATTTTGAAGATGGATATATCCTTCATGAGTGCAATAGGAAGCGGAACAACTGTTGAGATAAGTCTTCCTCTGAATTAGAGGGGATTACAAGCTTTTGTTTATTAAAGAATCTTCTGTTACTTGGGTAAATAAAGGAATTTGAAATAGAGAGAGTCTTTCATAATTACTATAAATTCAAAAGAACACTTTACAAATCAACTATAAAACAATAAACTATAAATAGCTATTACCTGGTTTTTATAAAGCCTTTAGAAAAGGACGGTATTGATATGAGTAGTTACAGAGTTGTTCTGATACATGGATATAATAAAACTGAAAAAGATATGCATACCCTTGGGGAGTACTTGGCAGAGCTTGATTATAAAGTGGAATATCTCAATCTGCCTCTCTTATTTGAAGAGATAGAGCATTCTGTATCTCATCTTAAGGAATTTTTATTCAGCCTTCAGAGGAGCGGAGTGAATAAAAGAGAGGAGATAATCCTCATAGGCCACAGTACAGGGGGCCTTGTGATAAGAGGGGCTCTAAGCGATAAAAGAATAAGAAGAATCGTGGATAAGGTAGTCCTGGTAGCCTGCCCAAACCTGGGGTGCAAACTGGCAGACTTGGCAAAGAAATATCTTCCTTTCATGGGGAAAATATTTAAAACCTTAAAATCTCTGGAAAGAGAGAATGTAGAGAATCTGAATGTTTACAAGGGAAGAGGCGTTGATATAGCAGCCATTGCCGGTAGTGAATCCAATCTTTTTCTGGGAAGATTTTTAAATGATAAAAATGACGGACGTATAGAGGTGGATGAGGTTATGATGGGAGGCTTAAAAGATTTTCTTATTCTTCCTCTGGGACATAAAGAGATTCACAAAAGAATAGGAACGGCGACTTATATAAATAATTTTATAAAAAGAAGTAGTTTTTATGTAGATTAAATTTTAAAAATAAGGAGACAGAAATATGAAAAATTTTGTCGATGCCCAGTGGCTTTATAGTAATATCGAAGATATAGTGATTATAGATGCGAGGTATGATGTGCATAATGTGGAACACGGAGATTCAGTTTATAAAAAGGATCATATTCCAGGTGCCCACTATTTTCATATAGACAGAGACCTGGCAGGAAAAAAGGGAAAACACGGAGGATCTAGGCCTGTTCCTGATTCAGATGATTTTATATCCAAAATAGAAAAAATCGGAATAGATAACAATACTATGGTAGTAATATACGATGACTCTATAATTGCTGCATGCAGAGTCTTTTGGATGCTCAAGTATATAGGGCACGATAAAGTTGTTATCTTGGATGGGGGATATAAAAGCTGGCTTGATGCAGGTTACCCTGTTACAGACCTTATTCCTGAAAAAAATAAGAAGAAAACTTTTGAAAAAAATATAAAAGACGATATTTACTGTGACATAGACTATGTCAAAGCAAATATTGGGGAAAACTCAGTTTCACTTGTAGAGTGCAGATCTTACGAGAGATATCTTGGTAAAAATGAACCTCTATACCCAAAGGCAGGGCATATACCAGGGGCCATCTGTATAGACTCGAAATCACTTCTCTGCGAAAATCTTAAAATAAAAAGTCGGAAAGAATTGGAGAATATATTTAAATCTGTAGAAAAAAAAGAGGACATTATTTTCAGCTGTGGTTCTGGTGTTAATGCCGCTCTTGTTTTTACAGCTTTGGACGAAATAGGCAGAAGAGGAAAAATTTATATAGGGGGATTCTCTGACTGGATAAGCTATGATGGAAATCCTGTTGAGACAAGAGATGAAAATTGAAAACCGGCAAACAGCTGGTTTTTTATTTTTTCTGTTTTTAAATGTAAAAATTTTAAAAGTCCTGTAAAATTAATTCCGGAAAACACA
>NZ_JBFHGC010000522.1:0-2042 GCF_041583315.1 Ilyobacter sp.
ATCAATGTCATTTTATAAATTATACTACATTATATTTCTAGAATTCAAGAAGAATAATCCATTTTAGATACAAATACAATCTATAATGGATTAAAAAAGACTAAGTGTAAATACTACAATTAGACCTTGATTAAAATATAATGCAATTGATTTGACAATGCAGAGCACAAATAATTTTAATAAAAATTAAAGTTGCAATTGATTTAGTAATAGTATATAATATTTTTATTATACGAACGAGTATATATAATTGATGAGAGGAATTAACTATGAGAACGACACAGGCAGACAAAGAAGCAGTAAAAGCATCAATAATAAAAAAAGCAATTGAAATTTTTTCTACAAAAGGATTTCATTCGACAAATATGCAAGATATAGCTGATGAACTTGGTTTTTCTAAAGGTCCAATTTATTATCATTTTAAGAATAAATATGAACTATACAAAACCATAACAGATTATTGTATAAATAATGAGAAGTCCAAGCTTAAGAAGATTTTTGATACTGAGGACCCAATTTGGGTAAAAATAAATAATGATCTGATCTTTAATAAAGAACAGTTAAATACATCAAAGCTTCGTTATTTTATAAATATTGCTTCCGATCCCCAGCTTGCTTCAGTAAAGCAGCAATATGATGATTATGCAAAATGGATTTATCAACTTAAGTTATACAGTGTAAATCAAGCTATTGAAAATGGTGAGATAAAAAAAGATTCAGATGCTAATATTATTACCTACTTAATAATGACTTTTTTTTGTGGCATTTCACAAATTGTTGAAGAAGATATGATTAACATAGATGAATCCGATATTGAAATAATGACCAGCAAATTTGTAGAAGGACTCAAAAGAACATACGAAAATAGTTAGGTGTGGGTGTAAACATACCAACGATTTATAAAAGTATATTCTTTTGAGTATATTTTTAAAAACAATTATACGAACTCGTATGTATAAAAAAATTAGAAATAAATATGAAACATTTATTAGAGTGAGTTTTAATAGTAAGTGAAGAAAAGTTACATGGATGTTTTAATTACCTTGGAGTTATATGTTTCTTTCCTTTTACTACTGAAGAGCAGTAAAAACAAAACCAGTTATGCAAATGATGCAATCTAGAACCTAATATTTATAATCAAATTATAAGGAGTTGAAAAGATGTCACAAACAATATTAATAACAGGTGCAAGTAGTGGAATAGGAAAAACAACAGCTAAATTTTTCCAAGAAAAAGGTTGGAATGTAATCGCTACAATGAGAAGCCCTGAAAAAGAAGAAGAACTTAATAAACTAGAGAACGTATTAGTTACTCGATTAGATGTAACTGATAGCAAATCAATAGATACAGCTGTATCTGAAGGAATAGACAAATTCGGGAAAATAGATGCATTATTAAATAATGCTGGATATGGTGCAATTGGAATATTTGAAGCTTTTAGTATGGAACAAATTAGAAGACAGTATGATGTAAACGTAATTGGTTTATTTGAAACTACTAAAAAAATTCTTCCTCATTTTAGAAAAAATAAATCTGGAGTAATCCTGAATATTTCTTCTGTAGGTGGAAGAGTGGCATTTCCTGTTACATCACTTTATCATGGTACTAAGTATGCTATCGAAGGATTTACTGAATCTCTTTATTATGAAATGAAAGCAATAGGAGTAAAAGTAAAGTTAATTGAACCAGGATTCATTAAAACTGATTTTGCAGGAAGATCTCTTGATTTTACTAACGATGAATCTATGGAAGAATATCAAGCTTTAATTAAAAATGCAATGGGAAATCTCCAAGTTGATAAAGCATCAGAACCAATAGTAGTAGCAGAAGCTATATATCAAGCAACAACTGATGGGACATCTAAACTTAGATATCCAATTGGAGGATTAGCACCGGAAATGATTGAGAGAAGAGAAGCTCTTAATGATGATGAGTTTATGACAGAAACAGAAAAAAATTTAGGATTATAAAAAATTAGGAGGAACAATAATGAATTTTTCATTTGGAATAGGACCACAAATTATGTTTGGTGAAGGTGAATC
>NZ_JBFHGC010000523.1:0-2029 GCF_041583315.1 Ilyobacter sp.
CTTCTGGAAAATTCTTCATCTTTTCCAGAATCGACGAAACCATTGTATCTCTCTAGGCTCTCTTTCATTCCATCTTTATTTATTCCCATAAATTCAGCACACTCTTCCAGGCTTCCCTCGTGAAAAAGGCCCAGTCTCTTGAGAGCTTCTACCTCAGTTTTGTTAGCCTGTGTTCGCCCTGCTATTTTTTCTATTTCCTGACCCCAGAGAAGATAAGCCACTCCTCCTTCCTGAGAAAGTATCCCTTTAGAAACTATATCTCTTCTTTCCAGTTCCTCTACAAATCTCTTTCCGCCTTTGTTTATTAGGATAGCACCGTCAAACCTCGATCCGCCTACATGTGAAAGTGCTCCTGTCTTTGGATTTGATATGGGGAAGGTCTGGATATAGTTCATATGTACAAATCCTGCTTCTATCTCTTCACACATTACGTGACCGTCTCCGGTTATCCCGCTCTGATTGGTAGTTTTGTATCTTTCATCCAGTTCAGAATCATATTTTTTTCTCATATCTACGTTTCCAGAAAAACCTCCGGTGGTCATTATAACCCCTCTAGTTCCCATAAACTTTACAGAATTACCATCTATACTAGCCTCTATACCTTCTACTCTGGAATCCTGTACTACAAACTTTTCAGCCTTGACACCTGTTCTGATGTCCACCCCCACTTCAATAGCTTTCTTTTTCAGTTTTGTGATCAGCTCTACTGCATACTTCCCCTTGAAAATTGCAGCTCTAGGAACACTGTGCCCACCGAAATGTATGAGTTCTCCCTCTTTAAATTCCACCCCTACCTCTTCTTTTAGCCATTGATAAGTAGGGAGTGCATTCTCACTGAGAATTTTTAGAAGTTCCTGATTGTTCTCTCTGTCTCCTCCTACAAGTGCATCCTCAAAGTAGGTTTCCTTTGTATCCTCTATTTTTTTGACTTTCTGAGCATCATTTCCGGGAATATTGACTCCACCCATAGACACCAGGGTATTTCCTCCCACTGCTGCCATTTTTTCCAGGACCACTACACGTGCTCCTTTCTTTGCTGCTGATATAGAGGCTGCAAGACCGGCTCCCCCTGCTCCTACTATTACCACATCAAAATTTTCAACTTCTTTCAAAGCTTTTTTACCCACTGTTATTTTTTCCAGATTTTCCGACTCTAAAATCTCTTTTTCTAAAATCTCTGTATCTCCGCCTGCTTCCACAAGGGCATTTTTTACAGCTTCTCTTATCCCTCTTGAACTTACAGAACACCCAGATACATTGGGCACCAATATGGAATTTTTTTCTACAATATTCCCCGGTATATTGTCAAAGGCCGGGTCTGATATTACAGGTGTTTCACTGTGCTCTACCACATCTATTTTATTAATTTTACCATCTTTTACATCTACAGATACTGTGATATCTCCGCCATATCCTATACCTGTTCCATAAAATTTACCATTTTTTAATCTGTTCATATTAATCCTCCAAAAGTACGGTTACGTATTATTTTCCAAATGATTATATTTCTAATATCAAAAAATGTCAAGTAGTTTCAAACAAAGCTACAGTAAACTTTAAAAAAAATTAAAATTTAAAAAGGAACCAACTTCATTTATAAGTAGAAATTATTAGACTACTACATAACAGAGGGTGATAAATATGTCTTCATATATTTTTGAATATGATCTTCCAAAAGGATATTATCTCAAAATAATCGAGCACTACGAGGATATGCCACTAACGAGGGCTTTCCTCTACAGAGGACAAATTTATTTTCAAAGACTTGTTAATGTTATGGACTTTGAAGTGAATACATCAAAGCTTAAAATCGTTGAAAAATCCATTTCCTTTATTGAGCTGCTTGAAGAACGGGCAAATTCTGGAATCGAGGTAAGATAATATGAGCGGATATAATTTTTCATATAACGTTTACAAAAATTACATTGTTGATATCTTTGAATTTTATGAAGACACCAGTTTTACCAGAGCTTTTATTTATAAGAAAAATTACTTAGGTCGATACCTAGTAGAAATAAAAGATTTCCCC
>NZ_JBFHGC010000524.1:0-2024 GCF_041583315.1 Ilyobacter sp.
CCCACGCCTTAGAAGGGCGTTGCTCTATCCAGCTGAGCTACAGGCACATATTATGGTGCGTCACACAGGGGTTGAACCTGTGACAACACGATTAAAAGTCGTGTGCTCTACCAACTGAGCTAGTGACGCATGGAGCGGGAAACCAGGTTCGAACTGGCGACATTCAGCTTGGAAGGCTGACGCTCTACCAACTGAGCTATTCCCGCGTGTTTTGGTGGCGGGGGCAGGATTTGAACCTACGACCTTCGGGTTATGAGCCCGACGAGCTGCCAGACTGCTCTACCCCGCGCTATGGAATTTGTGTGGTGCCTGGGGCGGGAATCGAACCCGCACGACCTTAGAGGTCACAGGATTTTAAGTCCTGTGCGTCTACCAGTTCCGCCACCCAGGCGTTTATTTTTGTCCCTTGAGGACAGGAATAATAATATCATAAATACAAACTGTCGTCAACACTTTTTTTATTTTTCCAACAAAAAATTTTAAACTCACATACCTTACAGTGATTTACTTGTGTTTTTTCATATCCCATAAAATCAAAACTTTCAATGTTTTCAAGGGTTTTAGTCAAGAAACTCTTGTTCTTTTCGTGGGATTCATCATCATATTTCACAACAAAATTTTCTTCAGAATATTCTGTCTGATAATAGACCATCTCAATATTTTTTATTTTACGAATATTTTCAAAAACATATTTAAAATTTTCTTTTAATAGATAAAGATATATTTTTGTCTGAAGTGAATCCTCTATACTCTCCTGAGAAAGCCTTTTTTTATTTGTTTTAAAGTCCACTATCTGTATTCTGTTGTTTGGTCTGGATATTATGAGATCATACCTGGCCATTAGTCTTATTTTTTCACTTCTCTCCCTTATGTCATACTCTGACAGGTATCTGCAGTTGGTCTCTAGGGGATACTTTTCTTTCAGCTTATAAAAAAGTTCTTTAAGATCTCCGTCCTGAATGTATTCCCCCTCTGTATCTATCTCCTTAAAATATCTCTCTGCAAGAAGGTGAAATCTGCTTCCTTTTTCAAAACTTTCTTTCAGGCTGTCATCATCTGAACCGTAGAGTCCTTCAAAATATCTGTATCTGAATTTTAAGGGGCACTGCATGAAGGTCCCCATTGAACTCTGGGTGTATAAAAAATTTTTATCCTTTCTTACGTCTTTCATATCTTTTCTGCCCCTCTTCTATTAGTTTATTTATCTCCCTGAAATAAAAAATATCCGAATTTTCATTACAGCTTATGACAAGATATTCTTTGGCCCTTGTCATCCCAACATAGAGAAGTCTTATACTTTCTGATATTCTTTCACTTTTTCTTTTTAGTGTTATATTTTTATATTCTTTGCTTACAAAAGTTTTTCTGAACTCATCTTCCAGCGAGTCTCCCGGATAGACATATGGTTCTTTAAGATACTGCTGCCTCCCGTAATCGTTGTCTGAAAGGTATACCGGAAAACTGTCTGAGTTCACATTAAAAAGCCAGACCATGTCCCACTCCATGCCTTTGCTCTTGTGGTATGTAGTGAGGGTTATGTTGTATTTCAGAGACGCCGTCTCCTCTGTCTCAGATTCCACAGCCTTTGCCAGATAGGTGAATTCACTTCCCCTGCTTTTTTTCATCTCTAGGGAAAGGTCAAAGAGTGTCCAACGGGGATTAAGCTTGAATATCCTCTTGAGATCCAGAGATATCTTCTCTATGAGGAGGAGCTGGTCTGCCTCGAAAGAATAGAGGTCTCCTATAAACAAAAGAAGTTTCTCAAGGGAGTTTTGTGGAAATTCTAAAAGTACCTTTATTTTTTTCAGATTTTTTTCAAAACTGTTCCACCAGTAAGCCGATGTGAATTTTTCAGATATACTCAGATCATCTCTTCTGTAAAAAAGCCTTTCCAGGTCTATCCCCCTGAGATACTCTGTAAACTCCCGGAATTCCTCCTCCTCTATACTATCCATAAGGTGTCCCTGGATAAGAGTGATGAGTCTCCTGTTGTCAAATGGTTTTGAGAGAAAAGCAAGAAGGTC
>NZ_JBFHGC010000525.1:0-2006 GCF_041583315.1 Ilyobacter sp.
AAGCTTGACCTAGCTAAAGAGCTTATGGAAAAAGCCGGAGAAAAATTAATACTTCCAATAGATACTGTAGCTGCAAAGGCTTTTGCTGCAGATGCAGAGCACAGAACAGTAGCTGTGGCAGATATGGCAGAGGATGAAATGGGTCTTGATATAGGAGCAGCCTCTATAGAGCTTTTCACAAAAGCTTTAGAAGGTTCTAAAACTGTTGTTTGGAACGGACCTATGGGAGTATTCGAAATGCCAGCTTTTGCAAAGGGAACAATAGGAGTTTGTGAAGCAATAGCAAACCTTAAAGACGCAACTACAATTATCGGTGGAGGAGACTCTGCTACAGCGGCGATACAGCTAGGATATGCAGATAAATTTACTCATATCTCTACTGGTGGAGGAGCATCTCTTGAGTACTTAGAAGGAAAATTACTTCCAGGAGTAGAATCGATTTCTGAAAAAAGCTGCGGATGTGGATGCGGTTGTAATTAAGATTTTATAAAGTGCGGCTTATGCCGCACTTTTTTTTGTTTTTTTATTTACTGGATATTTATATTTTAACTTAACAAAAAAAGGGTTTTATAAATGGAATTTGAATACAAAAAATTATTTTACTTGAAATTTTATTTTTCAAAGGCTATATTAAAGTAATATAATAAATTAAAAAAATCTAAAAATGGGGGCGATTTATGAAAAAGAAATTCTATATGCTTTCAGGAACAGCTTTGTTGCTGGCACTGACAGCATGCAGCAGCGGAGATATGAAATCAGAGAATACAGTATCTCTGGAAAAATCAAAAGATTTTAACCTGGTAGTGGCACACATCAATGACACCCACGGAAGAGTGGAAGAGGGAAAATACGACGGAATGGGATTTCCTAGAGTTTCCACTGTCCTGAAAGAACTGAGAATGGAAAATGAAAACGTTCTTTTTCTTGATGCAGGAGATACTTTACATGGTACGACATTTGCAACTTTGTCTAAGGGTGAGTCTGTGGTAGAAATACTGAACTATATGAAGCTGGATGCAAGTACTCCTGGAAACCATGATTTCAACTATGGAAAAGACAGACTAAAAGAACTAGAGAAACTTGCAGACTATGAAATTCTCGGAGCCAATGTGGTAACGAAGGACGGCGGTAAGTTTATCGAGCCCTATATAATAAAAGATATGAACGGAGCAAGTATAGGGGTTTTCGGGATAGCAACTCCTGAAACAACTTACAAGACAAATCCTAAAAATGTAGACGGGATAGTATTCGGAGATCCTGTGGAATACTCCAAAAGATCTGTTCAAGAGCTAAAATCCAAGGGTGCGGACTTTATAATAGCACTGACTCACCTGGGGATGGATGAGAGTACAGAGGCAGGACTAAAAAGTACAGACCTGGCTAAATCAGTTGAAGGAATAGACTTAATTGTAGACGGCCACAGTCATACCAAATTGGAAAACGGACTCGTGGTGAATAAAACAACTATAGTTCAGACAGGTGAATACGATAAAAATATGGGGATAATTGACATCAAGGTGGAAAACGGAGTTACGACAATAAATCCAAGACTTATAAGTAAAGAAGAGGCTCTGGGTAAAATTATCGAAAGAGAAATAATGATGGAGGTAACTGAAAGGCTGAAGGTTAATGAAGACTACCTCATAAAAAAAGGTGATACACTTTCTGAAATATCCTATTCTACAAAGGTTCCTGTGAATGAACTGGCTTCAATGAACGGAATCAGCAATGTGGATCTAATATATAAAGGCAATACAATAATGGTGCCTGTGGAAAAAAATATAACAAAAACAGTGACTCAGATAGAAAAAGTGAAAGTTGGCGGAATAGAAGAGGATCCTCAGCTTGTAAAACTAATCGATGACATAAAATCTGAGCAGAAAAAAATAACCCACGTAAAAATAGGGGAAACTCCTGTGCTATTAAATGGAGAGAGGGATTTTGTAAGAACAGGAGAAACCAATCTTTCTAATATGATAACTGAAGCAATGCTATGGAAGACAGGA
>NZ_JBFHGC010000526.1:0-2005 GCF_041583315.1 Ilyobacter sp.
TATATGAACTCTTATTTTACAAAAAAATCCATTTAGTCCTCTATTTGCTTGACAATCAGTTCTATAAATGTTAATATCCGTTATATATTCATCCTGTTTATAATGTTTTTCTATAAAACTTAATTAATTTTTCATTAAAAGTTAATTTTTAGTGATGTTAAAACCAGAGCAATCTGATACAATGTATAAAATTTTACTAGGGAGGGATTCATGAAAAAAGGAAAGTTAAACTTAGGGGTCGCAATTTTAATTGCCATGCTGCTCGGTATAGTCACTGGTGCAGTTTTAAAGGAAAAAGCTGTAATGTTTGCACCTTTGGGTAATATTTTTATTCATCTGATCAAAATGATGGTTATTCCGCTTGTAACAGTATCAATTATTTTAGGTGCATCTTCACTGGGAGAGACAAAATCAGCTGGAAAAATAGGTATTGGAACATTCGTCTATTACTTAGGAACTACCGCTGTAGCTGTGGCTTTAGGACTTGTATTTGGAGGAATATTCAAACCTGGTGTGGGATTACAGGAAGGAAGTCTCCCGGAGCAGTTCTTAGATAAGACCGGTGAACTTGCATCCAGAGGAGAAATTGCTGGATTCTGGGATACTATCTTAGGAATTATACCTACCAATCCTCTAGAGGGATTAGTTAACGGAAACATTTTACAGATTTTATTTTTTAGTTTATTTCTTGGTATAGCTCTTTCAAAGCTTGTAAAAGAAAAGAAAGAACCAGTTATCAAAATGCTTGAAGGACTTAATGAAGCTATGATATGGATGATATTAAAAGTAATGCTTCTTGCTCCTATAGGGGTTTTCGGACTAATGGCTGATGCTGTTGGAACATTTGGTTATGACATCTTAGCTTTAGTACTTAAATTACTTATTGTTTATACTGTTGCTCTTGCATTACAGACATTTGGTGTTTATCCGTTACTGGTTAAGATGTTCTCCGACACTTCTCCTTCAAAATTCATTAAGAAAATATCAAAAGCTCAGATAGTTGCCCTTTCCACAGCTTCATCGATGGCTACTCTTCCTGTAACTTTTGAAGTTTGTGAAGAAGAATTAGAAGTATCAAATGAAACAACTTCATTTGTACTGCCTCTTGGAGCCACTATAAATATGGATGGTAATGCCATATATTATGCCCTTTGTGCTATGTTCTTTGCACAGATGTATGGAATCCAGCTTGGAATGACTCAGTATGTGGCAATAATAATTACTGCTACAATTGGATCTATAGGACAAGCCGGGGTGCCGGGTCCTTCACTCCTTGTAGTTGCAGTTCTATTGGCTGCAGGGTTACCTGTACAGGCTCTTCCACTGCTTTTCGGTGTTGACAGAATCTTTGACATGATGAGAACGGCTGTAAACATTACAGGAGACGCATCATGTGCCGTGATTATCCAGAGCATGTTAGACAAAGAAGAAAAAAAGGCTAACTAAGAAAGTATTCTATAAATCAAAAAGAGCCTCCCTACGGGAGGCTCTTTTATAATTTTATAATATTAATTTTGTATTATGAAGAATAATCTGAATTTTTAAGACATAAGAAACTTTTTTCATCTTTTATTTGAGTAGTTCCAAGTTTTTCACGTACCTTTTTATAGAGTTCTATTTTTTCAGTTACCCCTATAAGAGAGTAAATAAACTCCTTAAATTTATTATGCTTAAATTTATACCTGACCTCATCAAAACCGTACTTCTCCTTTATTATTCCGGATAAGATAAGATTTCTTAAAATCTCTCTCACTTGCTCTCTGTTAAAACCGTATAATTTTTTAAGAGTTTCTAGCTCTAGACCTATATTAAATAGTGATAAAATCTTTAGCAATTTCTCTTCAGCCTCTGATAAACTCTGAATTTTCTCCATAAAAACAGCAATTATCTTTTCAGTGAAAATATTTTTTATAGTACCGTCTTCCCCTATATTTTCAAGATACTCCACTATAAAAAACGGATTCCCATATGACTCATTGTATATGGACTCTTTTGTGACATCAGA
>NZ_JBFHGC010000527.1:0-1991 GCF_041583315.1 Ilyobacter sp.
CATAAGTTGCTTTACTACTGTTTTATGTGCCATGGCTTCAAAATGCTGCTTCCATACATTACTTTGATAACTTCCTTTTCTATGTTTCTTCTCATGCTCAACTACATCATCATAGGACATAAAATGAAACTGCTTAGATCCATCTTTCAGCTCTGCCACCGAATAGAATCCAATCATATTTCCTCTGTCTCTAAATACAGGCTTGTGATTAAGGGTACAGTCCAGACCATAACCTATTTCAAACTCATCATTTTCATACACAGTATGAACTCTTATGTTTGATAATTGCTTTGATCTTCTTAGAAGCTCAAGCATCCCCTTATACCCTATTTGAAATTGACATTCCATCTGTCCTTTTACTGAAAATGGGATTAAGTAAGCTTGTCCTAATACTCCTCCTGGTTCTAACCCAAGCTGAGAGGAAGTCATAAGAGCACCTAGTAAACTCTCTCTACTACATTCTGCTAACTTAGGATTTTGTCTAATGCATGTAAGAGCTATTCTTACAAATCTTTCTGTGTCTATATGCTTTGGTAGTGCCATGGCAAACTGACTTTTCATTTTGTCACTTGAAATTAGATCATATATGCTATTGCTTTTCTTTTTGGTTACAGATCTGTTAGTTGTAGCCTTTTGTAGAATGTCATTTTTAGCTATTTTTTCTGCCATTTGTAATTCCTCCTAAGATAATTTTATATATTGTTTTTTAGTTTTTTCTACCAAATATTGTTCATATAGTTCTGGGTTATCAGATCGAAACTTTTTACTATCAAAACCTTTATATGCTCCTCCTATTATGCTAAATTTATGACCTGCCCATGTCCCTCTTTTGGACCCTCTGTCTATGGCTTCTCTAAATACTTCCTGTTTGATTTTTTCTATCTTTATTTCGATCTCTTTTCTCTTTTCCAGGAGCTCCTCATAAGTTTCTGCTTTATCTGTGGCTGCTTCTACTTCTACTTTTTCTCCTTTGTCTTCAGCATAATCAGCCAGAAACTGAAGATGCTCAGTATAAGAAGAACTGCCGTCTGGATCTGGAACTATATTATGGATAACATGATCTTCCCAGAAAACCCTTCCCTCTTTCCTTAGATAACTTATAGTTTCTTCACATCTTTCAATTTTAAATTGCCTATAATGTTGTCCTCCTACTAAGCAACATATATAAGCATATTTAAGGCCTGTTATACCAAGATACCAAAGAACCTGGCACAGATAGTTCCTAGGACAACTTTCGCCTTCCCATTTATCCTTGTTATAGAGAGTTGTGGTCTTGATCTCCAGTATTCCTACCTCTCCTTTTTCATTTACTAGATATCTGTCTACATTGGCTATTTCCCAAGGATTTGCTTTTACTGTTACTGGCAGATCTACAACAGTATATTCTTTGTTTTTTTTCTGAAAAATATCAGCTATCACAGGTTCCAGGATATGTCCCATTTGAACTGCTTCAGACTCCCTTATTTTCTTTTGTTTCTCCTCATATTGCTGCTTCAGAACTGCGTTGTTTCGTGCGGTTTTTGAAATGAAAACATCTATTTTTGATGCATAATCATTAAGTCCAATTACAGCAGCGATATCACTTCCACCCAGTCCACCTTCTCTGATTTCCAACCATTCTTCTTTGTTTTCAGGTCTTAATATTTGTTTGTCTTCAAGGGCCTTTTCTACAATAGTCTCAGGGCTTTTTTCAAGTTCTTTATAAGCTTTTAGCAATTCTGCCTTGTTGAGTTTCCAAAGACCTTTAACTTTTCCCTTGAGCATTTCTCGTAAATCTTTAACAGTCATTAGGTGACCTCCCATTTTAAGTTTTTGATAAGTACCCTCTATCCCGTAGAGGGACCTAAAAAAACTAAAAATCCCCATAATATTTAATCTTCCTCTTCTTTCTCAACTTCAATAGACCAACTATCTCCATAAGCTTGGTTTTTATCCAGTTCCTGGCCACAATCACACCTCCAAAGCTCCTCATAAGGCTCTGTCCAACCGTC
>NZ_JBFHGC010000528.1:0-1986 GCF_041583315.1 Ilyobacter sp.
CCCGAATTCATATTCTCCTGCTGCCATAACCCCTATAGTTGCAGGACCTTTATCTGATTTGAAAGCTACTGATTTTACCTTCCCGTCAAAATAATCATTTGTTTTAAACATTATTTACTCCCCCTTATATTTAAAGTTAACTTATTAAACCATCTTTTCAGACATTTGAAAAGAAAAAATTTAAAAGCCCCTGTTTCCAGGGGCAGTTAAATTGATTTATTTAAGTTGCTTTAAATTGCTATGATCCATTCTTCCATCTCATGCTCGGATCTTTCTTTTAGAAATTTTTTCGCATTTTCCGGGAAAAGGGCATACATAAGCACATCCTCATCTGATTTTGCAAGACTTCCTATCTCTTCTTTTATTTTTTCAAACTCAGGTGGGATATCGTCTGCAGGTCTGTAAGTTATAGGAGTAGCTCCTCCTATTATTTTTTCTTGCATCTCCTTGCTTATAGGGGCTGGAGATTTACCATAAAGACCTTTTACATAATTTTTTATCTCAGTTGGTATTACCTTGTATCTCTCTCCTAGTAGTACATTAAATACTGCTTGGGTACCTACCATTTGAGAAAGTGGAGTAACAAGCGGTGGAAATCCTAAATCTTCTCTTACTTTTGGAACCTCTGCAAGTACTTCATCATATTTATGGGTAGCACCCTGACTTTCTAGCTGTGATAAAAGGTTGGACAGCATTCCACCTGGCACTTGATAAGTAAGTGTCTTAGGCTCTACATCCATTACTTTTGCTTTCAGTATACCTTCTGATCTATATTTTTCTTTAATAGGCTTGAAATAGTCTGCTATTTCTGAAAGAAGCTGCATATCAAGTCCCGGGTCTCTTTTATCTCCCTTTAAAATATGTGAGAATACCTCTGTAGCCGGCTGGCTTGTCCCTCCTGAAAAAGGAGATATAGCTGTATCAATTATATCCACACCAGCCTCTATAGCTCTCATATACATCATAGACGCTATCCCGCTTGTACAGTGTGTATGCAGTTCTATAGGAAGAGCCGTCACCTCTTTCATCTTAGTTATCAGCTCATAGGCTGTTTCCGGCATTAAAACCCCTGCCATATCTTTTATACATATAGAGTGTGCACCGAGCTTTTCCAGTTCCTTTACTTTCTCTACATAATAATCCACAGTATGAACCTTACTGGTTGTATATGCAATAGCTCCCTGACAGTGTCCGCCGTATTTATTTATAGATTTTATTGATTGCTCCAGGTTTCTATAGTCATTAAGAGCGTCAAACACTCTTACTATATCTATTCCGTTTTTTATGGATTTTTCTATAAACTTATCCACTACGTCATCTGAATAGTGTCTGTATCCAAGAAGGTTCTGACCACGAAGAAGCATCTGAAGTTTAGTATTTTTCACTCTTTTTCTGATCTCTCTCAGCCTTTCCCATGGGTCTTCATTGAGGAATCTGATGCATGCATCAAATGTAGCTCCACCCCACATTTCAAGAGCATAATATCCTACTTTATCCATTTTTTCCAAAATAGGCAACATCTCAGATGTTTTTAGTCTTGTTGCTATTAGTGACTGGTGACCGTCTCTCAGACAGGTCTCAGTTATTTTGAGCTTTTCCATTTTTTTTCCTCCTTTCAATATACATTAAAGGTAAATTTTAAAAGTTTATTTTATCTGTAGTAGAGTTTTATTTTCATATTACTATATACTTATATTTTACATAAAAATAAATTTAAAGTCAATGATTTTTGAAGAAAATTATTCTTTTGTATTTTTTTTGGTGATTTAAATCCTTCTTTTAAAGCTTATATTTCAGTTGATTTTCTCTTTTAATTTGATTGAAATTTGACATTAAAAAAAACCATTAAAAAATGGTTTAGAGAATTCAATGAATGTCTTAAGTTCGTTTTTTCAAAATTCAATACAATTTTTCTCGCAGTTTAATTAACTCACTAAGATTTCTATCGGTGGTGCATTGGGTGCACCACCACTTACATTATAATAC
>NZ_JBFHGC010000529.1:0-1983 GCF_041583315.1 Ilyobacter sp.
ATGGCTTTAAAAATATAAATACTCCAGAGGAACTAAGGGAGGTGGGGGGAGAGAGATGAAGAAAAAGTCAAATATTTTTACTGAAGAAGCAGTGGACCTGTTTGTAAATGGAAAAAAGATGATAACATTTATGTGCACCCCTGAAAACCTTAGTGAAATGGCTCTGGGGTATCTGTATTCCAGGGGGCTTATAGACAGTATAGATGAGTTTATAGGAGCTGCTCCATGCAGCAGCGGCAAAAGAATATTTGCCGTTGTGGATAAGGAGTTGAAGGAAGAAGTCTACAGCATTAAAAATATAGTGATGAGCGGGTGTGGTAGTGGTGAACTGCCTAAGGAATCACAATTTTACAAAAGAGAGATAAGATCAGGTTACAGAGTTGGGATAGTAAATATAAAAGAAACTTTTGCAACAATGCTTGAATCCGCCAGTCTGCACCAGTCTACAGGGGGAACCCATTCGGCAGCTATAAAAGATAGTGACGGAAGGGTTATCGTAAGAGAGGATATAGGAAGGCATAATGCTGTGGATAAGGTTATAGGGGCTGCCCTTCTTGAAGGGATGGACCTTGCAAGGTCCACGGTGGTAATATCGGGGAGAGTATCTTCAGATATGGTAGTAAAAGCTGCAGGTGCAGGAGTTCCAGTGGTGGCTTCTATGAGAATAACCAGCAATATGGCAATAGATATTGCAAACAGATATAGAGTCAACCTTATCGGAAGAATAGGTAGTAGTGATCCGCTTATCTATAATGAAGTAGAGGGAACCTTTATAGAAAGATAAAATGGATTGATAGGGAGGTTTTAATCATGTATTTTATTCAGTATGTATATGAGGTAGTTGGGGATTATAGTGTCGGAAAGGAATTAGGAACAGTAATTCTAGATAAAGTTAGTAGTAATATGGAAGATATTATCGATGAAGTGTCATGCAAAACACAGAGATCTGTACTGGGAATAAAAGAGATACAATTTATAGATAATTAGAAAAAATCAACTTGAAAATCAGAATATAATAAAAAAAAGAATACTTTCATAAGTATGAGGAAGAAGCTTTTCAGAGATTCTTCCTCTTTTTTATGTTTAAGAATTATTCTGTATCTTATATCTCTGCTTACCAGACAGGTCAATTTTCGATATCATTGTCCCTGCTAATAATATAACAATGCCTACTATATTTACAGTAAAAAGGTATTCTGATAAGAAAAAATGACCTATAATAGCGGCTGTTGGAAGTTCCACAAGACTCATTATTGCGGCTTTTGTTGGTGTTGTAAATTTAAGTTCCCTAGAATAAAAAGTGAAAGAAAGAACTGTCGGAACTATTCCTAGTACAACTGAAAAACCTATCATTTTAAAACTCAAGGCTTTTAAAATCATATTTGTATCTATTATAGGGAGTATACAAACAGATCCTACCAAAAAACTATACATGATTATCCCCGTTAAATTGCATTTTTTAGGAACACTCTTACTTAATATTGGAAAAAATCCATATGCTAATGCCGATATAAGACCAACAAAGATTCCCGCTCCATTGGTTTTTAATACAGAAAAGTCTCCTCCTGTCACAACAAGAAATGCTCCATAAAATGCTAAAAACAATGCTAAACCTTTAAATAAAGTTATCTTTTCATTAAAAATTATCCTTGATAATATTGCTGTAAAAAGAGGTCCTAAGCATACCATCATTATTGCCACCGTTGTTGATGTCATGGATATGCACTTAAAAACTGCCAAACTCATTGTTCCCTGAGTTATAATGCCAATTAAAATGGAGTGTTTTAAGTCTTCCCTGCTTATTTTTATTTTTTTTGTATCCGCTATTGAATAAAAAGTAAACATGGATAAAAATGCAAAAAATAGCCTTAAAAAAGCCACTTCAAAAGGTCCCACTCCCGTTTGCCCTACATAATGCGATGTAATTCCTAATGTACCCCATGCAATCCCCGCTAAAAATGCAAGACCGTATCCTTTTTGCTC
>NZ_JBFHGC010000530.1:0-1978 GCF_041583315.1 Ilyobacter sp.
CAGGGTCTGGGAAAAGTTGTAATGATTGATTACGGGTATAATATGATAGGAATATACGGAAATCTCATAAGCCATTATGTGCAGGTGGGAGACATAGTACGGGCAGGACAAGATGTAGGTATACTGGGGATGTCCACAGACGGGAAGCCAAATCTGTATTATGAATTGAGATTTAATCTGAAGGCGATAAATCCTGTACTTATGTTTTAACGGTCATCGGAGGAAGGTATGAAAAAAGTATGTTTGGTATACAACAGGGATAAGGTAGAAGCCCTTGAATTTTACAGAAAAACTAAAAAATACTTTGTGGATAACGGACTTGAGATCTTCTCCTTAGAAGATGCATGGCAATGCGACTTTGCAGTTGTTATAGGAGGAGACGGTACCCTTCTCAAGGCTGCTAAAGAGTTTATAGAAAACCCTAATATTTTTGTAATAGCTGTAAATATGGGAAGTCTGGGATTTATAACAGAGATAAAGGTGCAGGAAGCTTTTGACACCTACGACAGAGTTTTAGACGGGGATTATCAGCTTGAAAAAAGAAGAGTCCTTGAAATAACCCTGGGTGAAAGAAATTTTCATGCTCTCAATGAGGTGGTAATCTCAAAGGGAGGAATGCTCACAAAGCTCGTGAGAATAGGTGTGTACTCCAACGGAGAATATGTCAATACCTACAGGGCAGACGGAGTGATAGTGGCCACACCTACAGGTTCTACGGCGTATTCTCTCTCTGCAGGGGGTCCAATAATAAAGCCAAATATAAAGGCAATGCTCATAACTCCCATCGCTCCTCATAATCTGAGTACAAGGCCTGTGGTGGTAGACGGAAACGAGGAGTTAGAATTTATAATCGAGGATATGGAGAGAGTGGGCTATCTCACAGTAGACGGAGAAAAATCATTTAAAATATCCTATGGAGAGCAGGTGAGGGTCAGGTATTCAGAAAAGACTCTTAAACTGGTTCTTTCTGAAAACAGAGACTATTATGGAGTTTTAAGAGAAAAGCTTAAGTGGGGAGATAGATTATGTTAAGGGAACTGAGAATAGAAAACCTTGCTATAATAGAAGAACTTGAGTTGGAGTTTGGAAGGGGTCTCATAACCCTTACCGGAGAAACAGGTGCAGGAAAATCAATAATACTAAGCGGTATAAATCTTCTTATCGGAGAAAAGGCAAATGTGGAGATGCTCCGGGACGGAGAGGAATACCTCATGGCAGAGGGGGTATTTGAGACCAGTGACTACCAGACTGAAGAGCTAAAGGAACTGGGTATAGAGGTAGAAGAAGGAGAGCTCATAGTAAGGAGGGAACTGGATAAAAACGGGAGAGGAAAGGCCTTTGTAAACGGGAAAAGAGTCCCTGTGTCCAGTCTGAAACAGATAATGGGAACCCTCGTAGACCTTGTGGGGCAGCATTCGCATCAGATGCTTCTCAATAAAAACAACCATATAAAACTTCTGGATAAATTTCTGGGGGAGGATTCCCAGGAGGTCAGGTCTAAACTGGAAGAGACAGTGGACCGATACGGAAAAATAAACAGAAAAATATCTGAGATTGAAAAGATAAAAAGAGAGATACAGGAGAAAAAGGATTTTTATGAATTTCAGCTGAGTGAGATAAACTCTCTCTCTCTAAAACCCGGAGAAGATGAGGAACTGGAAGATGAGTATAAGAAACTTTTTAATGCAGGGAAAATAAAAGAAAATCTGGTAAACTCCTACACATTGTTGAAAGACGGGGAGCACAATGCTCTGTCCTCTATCTACAATTCTAAGAAATTCCTGGAATCTGTTTCAAAATACGGAAAAGAGTTTGAAGAGGCTCAGGAAAAGCTGGAAAAGATCTATTATGACCTGGAAGATGTGGTATATATAATAGAAAACCTGGAAGAGGATACAGATACTGACGAATTCAGGCTGAACGAACTTGTGGACAGGCTGGACAAGATAAATTCACTGAAAAAAAAGTACGGCTTCAC
>NZ_JBFHGC010000531.1:0-1974 GCF_041583315.1 Ilyobacter sp.
AGGTCTATTCAGGACAGAGGAAATGAGTTTGAAAGGCTAAAAAAAAAAGGTAAGAGAAATATTAAGAAATATAATGGAGGGCTGTAATGAGTAATTATCAAGCAGAAAATATTACGGTATTAGAGGGTCTAGAAGCCGTTAGAAAAAGACCGGGGATGTACATAGGTTCCACATCTGCAAGAGGTCTCCACCACCTAGTCTGGGAAATAGTAGACAACTCTGTGGATGAATCTTTGGCAGGATACTGTAACAAGATAGATATAAGAGTCCTAAAGGACAATATTATAGAGGTAAGTGATAACGGAAGAGGAATACCTGTGGGAATTCATCCGAAACACGGGAAATCAGCACTTGAAATAGTTCTTACTGTGCTTCATGCTGGAGGAAAGTTTGAGAACAGCAATTATAAGGTATCAGGAGGTCTTCACGGAGTCGGAATATCTGTAGTAAACGCCCTCTCTGAATGGACAGAAGTATTTGTAAAAAGAGACGGAAAAATACATACTCAAAAATACAACAGAGGAGTACCTGAATTTGATGTAAAAGTTGTAGGCAAAACAACTGAATCAGGTACAACAGTAAGGTTCAAAGCAGACCATGAGATTTTTGAAACATTAGAATATGACTTTGATACTTTGAAATCCAGACTTAAAGAGATGGCTTATTTAAACAAAGGTTTAGAAATAGTTCTCACAGATGAGAGAAAAGAGGTCATAAAAGAAGAAAGATTAAAGTTTGACGGTGGAATAGTTGACTTTATAAAAGAGATAGAAGAAGGGCAGGCAACACTTATTCCAGAGCCAATATTCATGACTGGGGAAAGTGACGATATCATAGTGGAGATCGCTATCCTCTATACTGAAAAACAGAGAGAGACAATCTACTCCTTTGTAAATAATATAAATACTCATGAGGGCGGAACCCATGTAAGTGGATTCAGAATGGCTCTTACGAGAATAATAAATGAAGTTGCCAAATCTTTGGGATTATTGAAGGAAAGAGACGGGAATTTTCAGGGGCAGGATATAAGAGAGGGAGTCACGGCTATTATCTCCCTAAAAGTACCTGAACCTCAGTTTGAAGGTCAGACAAAGACAAAGCTAGGAAATTCAGAGGTTACCTCTGTAGTTTCATCTGTAATGGGACAATATCTGAAGATGTATATGGAGGATCATCCTGGCGATGCAAGAAACATAATAGAAAGAATACTCATGTCTAAAAAAGCAAGAGAGGCAGCAAAAAAAGCAAGAGAGCTTGTAATGAGAAAGTCTGCCCTTGAAGTAGGTTCTCTTCCTGGAAAACTTGCAGACTGCTCTTCTAAAAAACCTGAAGAGAGTGAAGTATTCATAGTAGAGGGAGATTCTGCAGGAGGATCTGCAAAACAAGGAAGAGACCGGTATACACAGGCAATACTTCCACTTAGAGGAAAAATAATAAATGTGGAGAAGTCAGGTCTTCACAGAGCCCTTGAAAACAATGAGGTAAGATCAATGGTGACCGCCTTTGGTGCCAATATAGGGGACGATCTGGATCTTGAAAAACTGAGATATCACAAGATAATAATAATGACAGATGCAGACGTAGACGGTGCTCATATAAGAACACTGATACTTACTTTCTTTTACAGATACATGGTGGATCTTATTCACGGAGGATACATATACATAGCCCAGCCGCCATTATATAAAATAACAGCAGGAAGAACAATGGTGTATGCTTATTCTGATAAACAGCTAAAAGAGATAACCAGTGTAATGGATGCTGAAAATAAAAGATATAGCCTACAGAGATATAAGGGACTGGGAGAGATGAATCCCGATCAGCTATGGGAAACAACTATGAATCATGATACAAGAACTCTTCTTCAGGTAACAATAGATGATGCAAGAGAAGCTGATATACTTTTTGACAAGCTGATGGGAGACAAAGTAGAGCCTAGAAGAAACTTTATCGAAGAGCACTCTCACTTTGTAA
>NZ_JBFHGC010000532.1:0-1973 GCF_041583315.1 Ilyobacter sp.
GGTACAGATTGGAAAAGCTAGAAATTGTGAAAGATAATGACGGACTCGGAGTCTGGGACAGAGGAGAGGATCCGGTAGAGATCTATCCACTTGACAAGAGTCAAAAAATAGTGGACAGGCTCGATACTGCAACAACTCCAAGAACTGTTGATGATGCGTGGCTAGTAAGGGCTACATATGTGAAGAGGATACGCCTTGACGGAGGAAGTGATATAGGAGAGGCAGATTTTAAAATGCAGGCAGTGCATGAGGCAGTAATAAGATTTGAGGACACAGACCTTGACGGCAGTGCAGATTTTGACGGTCTCTATGTAGACAGTGGAGAGGCTATAGAGGAATTGATAATAGAGAAGATGTAAGGTATAGAGGAGGGGGAAGTATGAAGGAGAGATTTATGAGGGCAAGAGAAAGGTTGGACAATCTTGTGAAAGAGAAGTCTAGAGGAAGTATTGATATAGGGAGCCGGGGAATAAAGGCTCTCAGTGTAAAAGGCGGCATAGTGGGAGATGTGCTGGTAGAAAAATTTAACCAAAACGAAGAGAAGGAGACACAGATAAATGAGATTTTGTCTGTGATGATAGAAAGACTTGGGTTTAAAGGTCATGGAATATCACTCTCTCTTCCCAGTCAAAAGTTCCAGGTGAAATTTATAAGAATCGGTCAGGAGAATATGGAAAAAAGAGATCAGTTCATCCTAGAGGAGATGGAGGAGATGATTCCCGGATATTCAGAGTATGAATATCTCACAGAAAAACTGACTATCAACCTAGACGAGTATAGTGAAGAAGTTCTCTGTGTAACTATAAAAAGAGAGGAGATAGATTATCTTCTCAACTTCCTGGAAAGTCTAAGGGTAAAAGTTTTGAGAATAATTCCTGATTTTGTTTCGATATTTATGCTTTTGGAGAAAATGGAATCAAAGAATGAGAGGGATGAAAACGATAACAGTTACAGAATGATAGTAGATGTAGGTCATGAATCCACCAAGATATATGCAATGAATAATAATGTCATGAATTTTTACAGGTTCATCCTCATGGGGGGAAATGAGTTTACAGATATAATAAAAAATTATAAGGGAATCAACTATGAAAAGGCAGAGGAGAAAATAATAGAACTGGAACTTCAGGAGCATAAACAGGAAATACTGGATGCTTCGGAAAAATCCATGATGGATGAACTGACAGAGGCATTTAAAGAGCTAGAAAGTCAGATAAGACTTTCCTATGAGTATTATTTCCGAGAAAGATCTTCGAGTATAGTAGAGGAGCTGGTCTTTGTAGGAGGGGGATCTCTTCTGAGGGGATTGAAAGATTATGTGAAAAAATCCCTGGAACTGGAAGTCATGCCTCTAGAACTAGAGAGTATAACATCAAAAGAGGAGAATAGAATAAAATTAGAACCTTATCAATTTGAAGAGATAGCTGTGCTCCTTGGAAATGTTATGGATGAGGTGGTTTGATTATGAATATGAGAGATATAAATTTTTTGACGCCGGAATACAAAGAAAAACTTGGAGTGTCTCAAAACCTTAAAAAAGCTGTTTTAATCGCGGGAGTATTCTTTCTCATAAACGGAGCAATTTTCTCTGGGATTTATCTAAAACAAAAGAGTTTTGAGGAAAACATTCACGAAACAAAGAGGGAGATAGCCTTTAACCAGGAAGAGATAAAAAAACTGGAGATGGAAATAGGTAAGATACCTGATCTGACAGACAAGATAGAGATAATAGAAGAAATTTTTTCTGATAAAAAGACGAGGATCTCTGAGGTACTCTATACTGTTCAGACCCTTGCTCCAGAAAATATATGGGTAGATACACTGCATCACGACGGAGGAAACGTAAGAATTAAGGGAATATCTTATCTGAATTCTGAAATGACGGCAGAACAAAATCTTTATGATTTTGAAGACAAACTTATTGAAAGCGGAGATTTTTCTCAGGTTAAACATGATTACCTGAAGATAGAAGA
>NZ_JBFHGC010000533.1:0-1965 GCF_041583315.1 Ilyobacter sp.
ATCAAAAATAATAAATTTAAAATAATAAAAAGTGATTCAGATAACCCCTATTCTGATTAAAAATCAGTATATTTATTGACCTCTTTGCTATTTATAAAGATAAACAATCTTATGATTTATATCTTTACTTTTTTCATATTCCCTTGAAAAATAACGGTATATTTTTATGTACATCAACAAAAATAATTAACTGAAAACTCTCAATACTGATTTTATTGAACTATGTTAACTTAAGTTTCTCTCAGTCCCTTTGAAACAATAGAATATGTTTTGTGTCTATCATCATTAATAAAAATATAAATTCAATCATTCTAAAGGTCTTGAAAACACTGGAATCAGATGAAAATTCAAATTAGCTTTCGTCAGTACATCTAACATAAAACAAAATATCTATCTTTTGATTTTTTTTTGTTTATTAAAAAAAGTAAAAAAGCGTGAGAGAAGTGAACAACCAAATAAAGATTTTTTACTTGACAAAATAAGTATATTCCTTTAAAATATTGATCTGAAAGTAAGAATTTTTTAGGAGGTGAAAATAATGAGCAAAAGAACTTTCCAACCTAATAATCACAAAAGGAAAAAAAATCACGGTTTTAGAGCCAGAATGAAAACTAAAACTGGAAGACTAGTATTAAAAAGAAGAAGAGCAAGAGGAAGAGCAGAATTATCAGCATAAAACCCGGTGAATAAAAACACCGGGTTTTTACAGATTTTTAAGGAGCTTTAAATGAACAATCTAAAAAAAAATGAACAATTCCAGGATATTTACAAAACAGGAATTAAGGCATTTGGATATTACTCCTTAGTATACATAAAAATCAATAAAGAAAATAATTTTAATCAAGTTGGTTTTGTTGTAAGTAAAAAAACTGGTAATGCTGTATGTCGAAATAGACTGAAAAGACTTTTTAGGGAGTATTATCGGTTAAATGAAAATGGCATAAAAAAAAGCTACGATATAGTATTCATAGCCAAAAGAACTGCAGGAGTTAAAGTGAAAACTCTAAAATATAGTCAGATGGAAAAAGATCTGAATCTTATTTTTAAAAAGTTGAATATGTTTTTATGAAAAAAATATTATTAACTTTAATTATAATTTATCAAAAATTTATATCCAAATTATTGGGCAAGAACTGTAGGTTTTATCCTACCTGTTCTTCTTACACATATCACGCGATAGAGGAGCATGGGTGTTTTATAGGGATATTTTTGGGAATAAGAAGAATCTTAAAATGTCACCCCTTTCATCCTGGCGGGTATGACCCTGTGCCTCCTAGTAGAAAAAAGCCAAAAAACAAGGGGGATTAATCCATGAATTTTATCACCGTACCTTTAGAGCAGATTATCCTATATTTGTATAAAATAATAGGTAACTTTGGTCTGTCTATTATTGGGATAACTATTCTAATCAAATTACTATTATTACCACTGACACTGAAGCAGGACAAATCCATGAGGGCAATGAAAAAGATTCAGCCTGAAATTGATAAAATAAAAGAAAAATATAAAAATGATAAACAACTATTAAATGAAAAAACAATGGAATTATATCAAAAATATAAGGTAAATCCTGCTGCAGGATGTTTACCTATGCTAGTACAACTTCCTGTATTATGGGCACTTTTTGCAGTTCTAAGAAAAGCACCTGTTGATGGTGGAATTGTACCGATAGAGTCGACTTTTTTATGGCTCACTCTGATAAAACCAGATCCACTTTACATATTACCTGTTTTAAATGGATTAGTTGCATTTGCACAGCAAAAAATTATGGGATCAGATTCGAATCCTCATATGAAGAGCATGATGTACATGTTCCCTATTATGATGGTTTTCATATCCTATAAAATGCCTGCAGGTCTTCAAATTTATTGGTTAACCTCTAGTGCTGCTGGTATACTTCAGCAATATTATGTAATGAAAAGAGGAGATGAAGCATAATGAGTAGCGTTGTTGAGATAAAAGCAA
>NZ_JBFHGC010000534.1:0-1960 GCF_041583315.1 Ilyobacter sp.
ATAGCTCTGTTTACACCGAGAATCTTATTTATAATTTTGATTCCCTCCACTATCTTCTGTGGCTCTTCAATCATCAGTCTGTTGTCCGAATTTAGATAAGGCTCACACTCTGCACCGTTTAAGAGCAATACATCTATGGTCACATCTTTGGGAGGATTTAGTTTTATATGTGTAGGGAAACAAGCTCCTCCTACCCCTACTATTCCTTTTTCTCTTACCATTGCCAGAAGTTCTTCTCTAGTGGCCTTTTCCCAGTCTTTTATCTTGGTAAGTTCTGCCCACTCCTCTTTTTCATCATTTTCGATTACTACAGTCTTTACCTTTCCACTTAGTGGGAAGGGCATAACTTCTATTTTTTTTACCACTCCACTCACTGGAGAATGGACCGGTGAAGACACAAAAGCCTCAGAATCAGCTATCTTCTGACCCTTTAATACCCTGTCCCCTACTTTTACATTGGGATCTAATGGAGCTCCAATATGCTGAAGCATAGGTACATACAGTGTCTTGGATACAGGAAATACTTCAATTTCCATGTTTTCTGTCTGAGCTTTATTTTCAGGCGGATGAACCCCCCCTCTAAAAGTAAACAGTTTCATAAATACACCCCTTTAATTAAAAATAATGTTAAGTATATGTAAAAATTTTCATATTCAATAAAATATATTTATTAGAAAAAATGTTCTGTTTTCCTAATATTTTAGCATATACTCTACAAATAAACAATATTTTAGACTGTGAATTTTTCCACTTTGTTTAATGTAACTTTATTTTTCAAAGTTTAACTTTAACCTATTTATATGTTAAGTATACCTTAATTATCTTGTAAAAATAAACTTTTTAAACATAAAAAAAATAAAAAACTTAAAAAATAGTATGTTATTTTTTTATTTAGTCCAAAAAAATTAAAAAAATTTAAAAGACCAAGTAAACAGAAGACACTGCTGCATCCCCTGATTACTTGGCTCTCATAATTTCTCTTGCCGGTATTTTTTATTTTTTTATTCCATTTCTTCCCAAGCAGTTGATCTTGCTACTGCTTTTTTCCATCCTTTGTACAGAGTTTCCTTATGACCTTCCTCTATAGCCGGAGCAAACTTAGTCTCCACCTGCCATCTGTTTCTTATCTCCTCTTTACTTTCCCAGAATCCTACAGCAAGTCCTGCAAGATAAGCTGCTCCTAGAGCTGTTGTCTCAGTTACTACTGGTCTCAATACGTCTGCTCCTAGTATGTCTGACTGGAACTGCATTAAGAAGTTGTTCTTTACTGCTCCTCCGTCTACTTTTAGAGCTGATAATTTTATCTTAGAATCGTCTTCCATTGCATCTATCAGGTCTCTAGACTGGTAGGCTATAGATTCCAGTGTTGCTCTGATCAGGTGATTTCTGTTGGCTCCTCTTGTGAGTCCTACTATTGTTCCTCTGGCATACATATCCCAGTACGGTGATCCCAAACCTACGAAAGCAGGTACTACATATACTCCGTTACTGTCTTTTACCTTATTCGCAAAATACTCTGTATCTGCTGCATCATTTATCAGTCTTAGCTCATCTCTCAGCCACTGAATAGAAGCTCCCCCTACAAAGACACTTCCCTCTAAAGCGTATTCTACTTTGTTGTCTATTCCTATTGCTATTGTTGTAAGAAGTCCGTTTTTAGACTCCACTGCGTTTTCTCCTGTGTTCATAAGAAGGAAGCATCCGGTACCGTATGTATTTTTAGCTTCTCCCTTTTCAAAACAAGCCTGTCCAAATAAGGCTGACTGCTGATCTCCTGCAGCTCCTGCGATAGGTACTCTTATTCCTCCAGTTCCTCCTACTCCTCCGAGGTTGGCCTGTCCGTATACTTCACTCGAATTTTTTACTTCAGGAAGCATAGATTTTGGTATGTTTAGCTCTTCTAGCATCTTCTCGTCCCACTTAAGGTCTCTTATGTTAAAGAGCATTGTTCTTGAAGCAT
>NZ_JBFHGC010000535.1:0-1960 GCF_041583315.1 Ilyobacter sp.
CTAATGGAAAAAACCGAAGAAGAGCTCATGACCATGGATGACCTCAAAGAGAAGCTCCGTCTGGATGTGAAGAAACTGGCAGAACTCTTGGAAGACATGAAATCAAAAGAGGAAAAACTGATAAAAGGCATGAAGGTAGTGGAGATGGAGATCAAAGAAGAGGAGCTCTATATCTCAGAATACAAGAAGCAGGAGAAAAATGCCCAGGGTAAAAAACTAGAGATAGAAGAAGTAATGGATAACCTCAGAAGCACTATAGAGGAAGATAATAAAAAAGTAATGAAGCTGAAAGATGAGATAGAAAGTATAAAAAATGATTTTTCAGATAAAAAGATAAACTTCCTGAACAATAAGGAAAAATTGAAACAGATTCAAAGAGAGCTTTTAAAAGAGAAAGAGCTGCAGAAAGAGATGGAAGGACAGAGAAACATGTTGTCTGAGAGGGTAGAAAAACTTTATGGCGGTATAGAGGAGCTATCAGAAAAACTTGATGATCTGGAAAAATCCTTTGAAAATGAAAATGTGAGATACGAAAAAGAATTCATGGATATAAAGAGCAAGAAAAACAGGTATCATGAACTTGAAAAAGAGGAAAGAGAACTCATAAAACAGGTAAAAAATATTGAAAATAAAATAGTCATAGAGAATAATAAACTGTCGCAAGAGTTCTCTAAAAAAGGTAACCTGGAAATAGAGATAGAAAACCTAAAGGGCAAACTTCACGAACTTGAAGAAGCAGAGGCTAAGTCTGTAGAGGGTGACCTGAAAGAAGCAACTGAGAGACTCATGAAGCTAGAGGTAAGGATAAAGGCTTTAGGTCCTGTAAATCTCTTGGCTATAGAGGAGTTTCAGGAGCTTAAGACTAAATATGATTTTGTCCTGAGTCAGAGGAATGACCTTATGAGTAGTGAAAAATCCTTGAGAGAACTCATTAAAGATATAGAGAGCATTATAGAGATGAAGTTCTTTGAAGCCTATAAGTCCATAAATGAAAACTTCGGATATATGTGCAGAGAGATACTCAGCAATTCTGAAGGGAAACTAGAGCTAACAAATATGGAAAATCTTCAAGAAACCGGGGTAGAACTCCTGGTGAAATACAGAAATAAAAAACGTCAGTCCATAACCCTGTTGTCTGGGGGAGAAAAATCTATGGTGGCAGTGGCCTTCATAATGGCCATATTTATGTACAAGCCAAGTCCCTTTACTTTTTTTGATGAGATTGAGGCCGCTCTAGATGAGACCAACACAAAAAAATTGATAAGAAAATTGAAGGAGTTTACTGATAAATCACAGTTCATCCTAATCACTCATAATAAGGAGACTATGAAAGAATCCGACACTCTCTACGGTGTAACTATGAATAAAGAGATAGGTGAATCTAGGATAATATCAGTAACAATGTAGGTGATTGTTTTGAAAAATTTAGAAACCATATTAAAAAGAATAGACGGAAAAGGTTATAAAGCCTACAACGATATAAAGGGAAGTTATAAATTTAAAGATTATACTCTAAATATTTTAAAAGTTCAGGGAGATCCATATGCATCTCCCTCTCTTTTTTCGTGTGAAATAGACCTGATAAAATACGGGTATAAAAAAGAACTTTATGACAGAGCATCCAGAAAAGTAGCTTTTGAAGACTATGTTCTCAGAAGAATCAATATATTTCTCAGAGAGAGAAAGGTCAGAGGTTCCAGAAATGTAAAGGGTGCAGACCTATCCATACTTTCTCCGGGACAGGAGATACTGAAGAGAAGTGCAGTGGACATAAAAGAAGATATTCTGACCTTCAGGTTTTATGTAAATCTTCCTGCCAGGGGAAGGACTGTTCTCGGGAAAGGAGCACAGAATCTAATTTTTAATGAAGTTGTAAAAATGCCGTGGGTACTTAAGAAGGGAAATATTAATGGTGAGCTATTACAAAAACATATAGAGGTAAATGAGAGAGCCTCCATGA
>NZ_JBFHGC010000536.1:0-1951 GCF_041583315.1 Ilyobacter sp.
CCAAAAATGAAAGTTTATTTGGTGAGACAGAATCTGATAAGAAACCTGTTTTGAATTATAAACAGGTTTCGCCTGGAAAAATAGTCAAAACAACAGTGGAAAAAGATTTTTCAAGATACAAACTATCCAATAATATGGAGGTAATTCTGAAAAAAACGGATTTTGACCAGGACAGGATACTTATAAAACTCTTTAGCAAGGGAGGGAGCTCCCTCATGGATGAAAAAGGGTATCTTGCGTCAAAGATGGCTCCCCAGATAATAATCTCTTCTGGTCTTGGAAATCTTTCTCCTGTGGAAACGGATATCTTCATGAAGGGGAAAAATATACAGTTTAACCCCTATATATCTGACTACAGTGAAGGCATAGATATAGAAACTGACAGGGATAACCTTGTTACCACCTTGGAGATTCTAAATGCCTTCCTCACAAGTCCAAAGGTTGACATGGATATATATAATAATTTTATGGAGCTTCAGAGACAGCATATAAAAAACAGGGAAAATTCACCTAAGACTCTGTTTATGGATAAAATAAGGGAAACTTTGTCACAGAACCATCCCAGAAGAAAACCTATTACCCTGGAAGACCTGGATAAGGTGGGGGAAAAGGATCTTATAGAGGCATTTAAGGACAGATTCTCCAGTATAGGGGATTTTCAGATGATCATAGTGGGAAGTACAAAAGATATGGATATGGAAAATCTTATGAAAAAATATCTGGCTGGAATTCCGTCAAAGGACATTACAGAAGTACCGAAAAATCTGGGGATAAAATCTCCAGAAGGAATAATAAAAGAAAGTGTAAATAAAGGGACAGATAAAAAAGTGGCCGTTACCTTGGTTTATCCCTATAGAGGTGAGTACACCTATGAAAACAGGGTAAAATATCTTGGTACGGCAAAAATACTCGACATGATACTATTGGAGGAGATAAGGGAAAAAATAGGAGGAATCTATACAATATATGCTGATACAGATTTGAGTCCCCTGAATTTCCAGGAAAATTATCTCACTATAAGTTATAGTACCGATCCTGAGAAAGTCGATATGGTTACCCAGGAAGTGAAAAAAGTTCTTCACAAGGTTTTAGATGGGAAATTTGAGGAAAGAATATTAAAAAGTATCGTTGAAAACTACTCTTTTAATTATGATTCGGTTCTGAAGAAAAATGAATTTTGGATTGATTATATAAGCAAAAGAGAGGGATACGGAGATAATTTCAGAATCTTTAATCCTGAAAAATATAAAAAGACCTTAACCAGAGAAAAAATGATAAAATTTATGAACTATGCTGTGGACAGAGAAAATTATACAGAAGTAAGACTCATCCCTGAGAAGTCTCAGTAGGATTTACAGAGAAAAAGACAGGTCACACGACCTGTCTTTTTAATATGCTATTTCAGCAAAGAAGCTACAAAATCTTCTATTTCATCTTTGTTTCCGTCTGTTTTTTCGATAACTTTTACAATGGCACTTCCCACTATAGCTGCATCGGCATATGTGTTTACCTCTTCCACCATCTTATTGTGTGATATTCCGAATCCAAGAGCCACTGGAATATCAGTGTATTTTTTTATTTCACTAACTATCTCAGCGGCCTTATTACTGATAGTATCCCTTGTCCCTGTTACTCCGAATGAAGAGATACAGTAGACGAATCCGGTGGCATCCTTTACGATGCTCTCTATCCTGTCTCCAGAGTTAAGAGCTACCAGAGGGATTATGCTTACCGCTGGATTTTTTGGAAGTTCTCCTTGCTCTTCCATGGGAAGATCAGGGATGATAAGACCGTCGATACCTGTTTCCTCACATTTTTTCAGAAACTCTTCTCCGCCGTAATTGTGTATAGTGTTGTAGTAGACTAAAAAAACCAGGGGTATCTGACTCTGTTTTCTTATTTCAGTAACTGCATCAAATATTTTCTGAATACTTATGTCCTTGGACAGAGC
>NZ_JBFHGC010000537.1:0-1949 GCF_041583315.1 Ilyobacter sp.
ACTTCATTGGTATCAGGATCAGTTCTCATACCTGAAGCCAGGGAATATACGAGAAGATCGATCTTCCCTCCGAACTCCTCTTTTATATATTTTATTACATTTTTTTTCATATCATGTGAAAAAGCATCTCCCAGGATATTTTTTGCAATGAGTCCTTTTTTTTCAGCTTCCTCTCTGAACCAGATGTTGCTGTACCATCCGGCACTTCCCACTTTTCTGGCGGAACCCTCTCTTTCAAAAGAAACCCCTATAGTATCAGCTTTGGAACCTCCGAAAGCAAGAGATATCCTTGTAGCAAGACCATATCCAGATGAGGCACCGATTATCAGGACTTTTTTGGCACCACTGTATTTTTTGGCACCCTCTATATATTTTATCTGATTTAGGACTTCCTCTTTACAACCTGTAGGATGACAATTAAGTGCGAGACTTCCTTTGATTTTAGGCGTTATAACCATTTTTTTTGACCCTCCGATTTTAGAATTTCCTTGTCATTCTAACATTATTTGGATTATTTTTCAATTTTGAGATGTTTTTCACCTGAAATTATATATTTTTTTAAAAGCATCACAGGGTTGTAGGATACTTTGGATTTTTTTATTCCTTCTATACCCAGATCTTCTTCTCTGTTTACATACTCCAAATGTGAAAACTCTTCCTTGAGAAAAATTCTGTTCATCTCCTGGTATATTCCCTGATATTTAATATCTCCCTTTTCTATATGTATGAGACACGTGTTTGGAGTGATCTGCTCTCCTATGGAAAAAGCCGCTATTTCCCCGCCGACTCTGAGAATTCCGCCTTTCAGCTGAAGGGCATCATAATTTTCAAAAATTTCCTTTATCCCAAGGCTCTCCTTGTCTAATCCCTTGTAGATGCTGCACTCTCTGTCCTGGCACCATTTTTCCTCAAACTCCATCAGTTCTTTTATATTTTTACTGTGGATTTTCTCATAGGAGAAGTTGTAGATTTTTTCAAATCTGTTTACCTGGTTTTTTTTATTATGAAACTTTCTTCCCTTTAGCTCTACGAGCTTCTCTATATCATAAAGATAGTCAAATCTGTCTCTCTCCTCTTGAAATGAAAAGTAGTTTTCAAGAAGGATTCTTACTCCTTCAGGTACTGCACGTATAGTGGCATTACTTTTTATAAGCTCAGATATCTCTTTTTGTATTTTTCTGAAATCTCCGTGTCTTGGTAAGGGGATATAGAAAAATTTACTTTGCTCTTCACTTCCTTTTATATATAAAATATCATCTGTAATCCTGTATTTCAGATTCTTCCCCCTGCGCCATATAAAAAGATTTGTAAATGTAAGATCGCCTGTCTGAAACCTTCCCTGCAAAAATTCATTGAGTTTTTCCCTGTCTTCCAACTGGATATTTTTCCATTCCATACAACCACCCCTTGTTAATATAGATTAGAGATTAAGTAATGTTTCCTTTTTAACCTGTTATAAAATAAAAAGGATCTTGTATAGACAAGCTTTCGGAATTTAAGTATAATAGAAATAAATAAAAAAAGGAGGGATAAAATGTATCCATTGAAATTTAAAAAATGTTTTATCGAAAAAATATGGGGTGGAAGAGCTTTTGAAGATATTCTCCATATGGAGCTTCCTGCAGATAAAAAAATAGGAGAATCATGGGAAGTCAGCTCTCACAAAAATGGGATGTCCTATGTGGAAGAGGGATATTTAGAGGGTAAAAGTCTTCAGGAACTTATGGAGAGTTCTGGAGAGGAGCTTCTGGGAAAAGATGTCTATGAGAGGTTTGACGGGAAGTTTCCTGTTCTTATAAAATATCTAGATGTAAATGACAGACTCTCTGTACAGGTGCACCCCAGTGATGAGTATGCCCTGAGGGTAGAAAAAGAGTTTGGTAAATCTGAGGTCTGGTATATAATAGATGCAAGCCATGATGCTCAGCTTATAATGGGGCTGAAAGAGG
>NZ_JBFHGC010000538.1:0-1944 GCF_041583315.1 Ilyobacter sp.
CACTTATCTTTTGATACTTTAAAAATATAGTTTTTACAAGAGAGCATGGGAACTATTGAGATAAATAGTCATGGGAAAAAGGCCTCTAGGAAAATCAGAATGGAAACAGGGAGACTTGGGAAGAGAGACGCTCTTACGAAAGAGCAGGAATGTAACATAAAAGCTTGAGGATGAAACTTGCCAACTGCGTAAATCTGACTGAGTTGAGAGACCACTTTATATAGAATAAAAAGTGTAGCCTGCACGGTTCATCATTATAGGTCCATTCTTTACGAGGTTTCATTTTGACAATAAAAAATCATAAAACACATAAAAAAAGCTTTGAAAATGTAAAAAGTTAAATATAAAACCCTTGAAAATAGAAGGATAGAGAATAGTTGGAAAAATAAAAATCTACGGCAAGGTAGAGGGTGCCGGTTCGACTTTGGCAGGTGGCATCATTAAAAATAATAGTTAGAGCAGAACCTAGGTTCTGCTCTTTTTTCTTTTATAAATATAAGTTTATGGAATGATTATAGATAAAAAAACTGTATTTTAAATAATATTGATAAAAAGGTAGACTTTTATTAAACAGATTTTAAAGGAGGATGTTATGGAAATAGAAGCTGCCAAGAAAATTTTCGGTGAAATATTAAAAGAACAGCTAGAAAAAATAGAGAAGATGAAATCCTTTAAAGAGAGTGTAGACTACAAAAAATTAGATAAAATTATTATAGGGGTTATCGACGGAGACGGGATTGGACCAATTATAATGGAGCAGACAAAGAGAATAATGAATGAACTTTTAAAATCTGAGATTGACAGTAGAGAGATAGAGATAAGAAATATAGAGGGGCTGACCATAGAAAACAGGGTTGCCAAGCTGGAGTCAGTACCGGCTGATATTTTGGATGAGATAAAAAAATGCCATGTTATTTTGAAAGGGCCTTGTACAACTCCAATGGCAGGTGATCCCTGGCCTAATCTGACAAGTGCCAATGCTGTAATGAGAAGGGAACTTGATCTGTTTAGTAATGTGCGGCCGGTATCTATTCCCAGCAAGGGAGTGGACTGGGTATTTTTCAGAGAGAATATAGAGGGGGGGTACGCCCTGGGAAGCAAGGGTATACAAGTGGATGAAAATTTAGCCATCGACTTTGTACTGGAAACAAAAATAAATTCTGAACGTCTTGCCAAGACAGCATTTGAATATGCCAGAAATAATAATAAAAACAATGTCACCGTTGTCACAAAGGCAAATATAATAAAAACAACAGACGGGAACTTTATAAAAGCCTGTAAAAAGGTGGGAGAAGATTATAAAGAGATAAATATTGTGGAAAAACTTGCAGACGTTACAGCTGCGAGGTTGACCGATCTTGAGTTCAGCAGAGATTTAGAGGTATTTGTACTGCCTAACCTTTATGGGGATATTATCTCTGATATAGCAGCAGAATTTCAGGGGGGGCGTGGAACAGCAGGGAGTGCAAATGTAGGAAACAGATATGCTGTATTTGAAGCTATTCACGGGTCGGCTCCGGCAATGATAAAAAGCAACAGGGGGCAATATGCTGACCCGAGCAGTCTCATGAGAGGATTTGGAATGCTCCTGAACCATATAGGATACAATGAAAAATCAAAAGTATTAACAAGGGCCTTGGATATTTGTGGAGTTGAAGAAAGAAAGATTAAAATGACAAGTACATCAGAGGGGGCTTCAGCCAAAGAATATACAGATTACATATTAGATGAAATTAGAAAGTTGAAGTAATAAACAGCGGATTAAGTATAGAGGTAATTTTTAGATTATCAGGAGGGATTATGAATAAAACACTAACTGAAAAACTTATTTCAAAATCACTTGTAGATGGAGAAATGATAAGAGGTCAAAGAATCGGGGTAAAGGCACATCAGACTTTGTCTCATGATCTGAACGGAGTGATGTCTTATCTTGTTTTGGAGGCA
>NZ_JBFHGC010000539.1:0-1940 GCF_041583315.1 Ilyobacter sp.
ATCTTTATTTCCCTGCTCCCATTTATAGGGAGGTCTTCCGTTACGATTATTCTAAATTGTGTATTGTGAATATGAAATGGATGTGGAATATTTCCCATCATGCTCATCATACCCATATTACCACCCATCATCATGCCTCTACCCATATGATGTGAGTCATTGGTAACTACCCAGATCTCTGGATCATTTAACTTTATATATTCGTCTATTCTATCCATGTCCATTTGTTTTCCGTTAATATTTACATTTCTGCCAGATCCCTGCATAACAAAATATCTTTTCTTCAGTTTAGAAGTATCTGGTAATTTAACCTTTTCATTGAGCGTTTTGGGGATTTTTCCAACCTGGCCTTTTTTATCTTCTGGAATGAAGGTTAGCAGGGTGTGATCTTCGTCTTTGAGTTTAACATTTTTATTTAGAGACTTGAAATCAACTAAAATTTCTGCTCTCTCTCCTGGTCCTAATAAAAGCCTCTTTCTTCTTATAGGTTTTTCTAAAAGTCCTCCGTCTGTGGCTATAATATAAAAGGCTCGGTTATCACTAAAACTCAGATTAAAAGTCCTTGCATTAGCGCCGTTTAATATTCTGAATCTGGTAACTCCTAATTTTGGTTTAAAAATTGGTTCTATTACACCATTTACCATTCCAACATTTCCAAGCATTCCATTTATGATATCTTCATTTCTAGTAAGATATTCAAGCTGCTTTTGTGAATCAAACCTCTTGTCTTGTATGATGAGTGGGATATCATCAATTCCATACTCTTTAGGCAAATTCAGACTTTCTGATCTTTCATCATCAATTATAAATAAACCTGCTAGCCCCTTGTAAACCTGAATACCGGTTTTATGAAGGAGGTGCGGGTGATACCACAGTGTTGCTGCTTCTTGCTCTATCGGGAACCTGACTCTCCAGGTAGTTTTAGGTTTGATCACTTGATGAGGTCCTCCATCCATAATACCTATCACTCTTAATCCGTGCCAGTGAACTGTGGTCTCTTCAGAAAGAGAATTTTTTACGTTAATCTCTACCATTTCTCCTTTTTTAACTCTTATTGTAGGACCTAGGATATTGCCATTATATCCCAGTGTGCTTTCTTCTACCCCATTAAAAAATTTATATTTCCCATCTACAACCTCCAAATTAAAGACTCCGTCCTTATTCTCTAAAATGGGTGGGACTGGCAGCATATCTCCAATGGAAATTTTGAATAAACATAAAAATATCAACATCAAAAGTTTCATAATAAACCTCCTTTCCTCTCTAATATTCTTCAATGTAAATATCAATAATCCTATAATTTAAATGCTTTATGTCACTCTTTAGACATAAAGCAGTTGTATAATATAGTGTTACTAGGAATAAGTAGAAAATTTTAAAAAAGGAGGTTTCTATATGTGGGAATGGTGTTTTAATAATTTTTCTAGAGGTGGAATATTTGGATGGATGGGAGGTGGTCTTATGATGTTATTTCCAATACTGATTATTGTTTTGATTTTTTATCTTTTTGAAAAGAGAGAAAAAAATAGCACAACAGGAACTGATACTCCTTTAGATATACTAAAAAAGAGATATGCAAGAGGAGAAATTACGAAGGAAGAGTTTGATGAAATAAAAAAAGATCTCCAATAAATCGGTAATGTAACACCTTTTGTTTATTCTCCAAATCTTAATTACTGAATAAACCGACAGGCTCTCTAGAATAAATAAACTGTAACTATGAAACTAGACAGTTTGACTTGTTTCATGGTTACAGTTTAGTATTACATTACCAAAAAAACAAGGCTAAATCAGCCTTGTTTAGGAAAGGACATAAAAGTTATTTTTTATGATAGGTTTTACAATTTACATGATTATCAATAACAGACATATGTACACCCTCAGCAGCACACTCAAAAGATTTGTTGAAGGAACAACTTCCAACTTTACACGAACCGACC
>NZ_JBFHGC010000540.1:0-1937 GCF_041583315.1 Ilyobacter sp.
ACTGAAAACATTGCCTTTCTAAGCAGCTCTTTTGGTGAACTTCCGTGTTCTGGAAAAAAGACCGCTCCGAAATCAAACTCTAAATTTATATCTTTATCTCCAATACTTATATTGGATTTCAATTTTGAAGCCAGCTCCGTCAAAGATCTGTTCATAAAAATTTTATCATTTGGTAATTTTATTATAGCGATGAATATATCCCTTGAAAGATGAGCTATATTACCCTCTGTTCCTACAGAAGATCTTAGCTTCCCCACAATCTCCTGATAAATAAGGTTTAAAAATTCTTCGTTATATTTCATCTGCAGATTATCAAATTTCTTTAATTTTATGTATAGAATTCCGAATTCATTTTCTTTTTTTATCTCTTCATTTATAAAGTTGTAAAACATAAATTCATTGGGAAGATTTGTCTTTGAATTATGAGTCAGGAGATACTCGATCTCTGCATCTTTCTCCTTTTCTGTGGAAAGATCTTTTATCACTGATACAAAATAATCTGTATTTTTATTTTTAGGATTTATTATGTTATTAATGGTAAGAAACGCAGGATATTTGGAATTGTCTTTTTTTCTGAGCCACAACTCCCCTTTCCAATCTCGTCCTTCAAGTAGCTGTTTTTTTATCTCCTTATATAGTTTCGGGTGGGTCTCGCTGTAATTAAATATTTTTGTATTTGAATTTAAGACTTCCTCCCTGGAATACCCGGACAGTTTGGTAAATCCGTCATTCATATCCACTATATTTCTCTTAGCGTCAGTTATGATTACAGCCTCATCCACATAACCTAAAATCAGTCTGGCCAAATAAAGCTGGGCACTCTCTTTCTTTTTGAGATGAAGGATTGTCACTATTATGGAGCTAATAAAAAATACTCCGAAAAGAGTGTAAAATTTTATATTCTTTTTAAACAAGAGTTGTTCCGGAAACATTTTGGGAATATTTTTTTCTTTCACAGAGGTTATGACATTCCAGTAGTAATCCTTATCTTCAAAATAAACAGAATCTCTAAAACTAGGCATCATTTTTTTAAAATAAAAAGTTTCATCTTTTAATTTAACTGCTTCTTCAGAATTTTTTACAATCTCATCCCATAATTCCGGGATCTCTTCTTTAACTGTATAGTCTAAGGATTTCTCTCCAAACATAAAACCAAAGTTTTTATCAGGATCTTTATTAGAAAGATAATATCCGTTGTTATCCGTGAGGGATAGCTCTATCAGATTCCTGTTGTCTTTAAGATAATCTTTGAAAGAATTTATAAACTTTTGACCGTCATAGTTTATTACCATAACCCCCATGAGATTTCCGCTCTTATCTTTCACAGGCTTCGAAAACCTGATAACCGGAACATAGGGCTCGACTATTTTATCAAATTCAATATTCAAATCCAGATTTGATATGTAGATACCATCCTTTTTAGCTTTTACACAGTTTGCAAAATAAGGTCTGTCTTTTTTCTGCTGGAGGTTTTTATCAGGAACAATCACTACTTCATTATTTATCCTGTCGACTCTTACGACTTCCTTACCCTCTATATTTAGAAATCTAAGCTGGAGATAGTCTTTCTTATTTTTCATATAACGGTTAAAAAGTCCCAAGGCTTCCATCCTGTTTTTAGGGCTCTGATCCTGCATAAAATCTTCAAACTCATTTGCATTCTCTATGATAAACACATCTTGAAAAACCTCCTGAAAAAGTGACTGGATGGTCTTTTCAAAAATCTCAGTTTTATTTGAAATTTCAGTCAATATACTGTTTTTAGCCTTTTTCACCTCATATTTGTAGGCGCTGTCAATAATAAAATTAACTATTAAAAGTATCGGCAAAACAATCATTGATATTTTAATTAAGATTTCAGTTATAGTTTTTTTTACATTAATATTGTTTCTTTTCACTAATTCCTCCTGTCGAACCAAGATGAGCATTTTTTATTC